>JBJTOW010000047.1:0-4755 GCA_046074805.1 Planctomycetota bacterium
CGATATCGACATGTAACACCATCTGGTCGATACGGCGGGGCGGCCCCGCCGCGCCACGGGGTGAACGGCCCACCAGCGGCACTCGGATGCTGGCCTCGTGCATGGTCCGCTTGTCCACCATGCCATGTTCCCCGTTGAGTAGTCCGTTGTCGCCGAGGAAAAGCACTAGGGTATTGTCGAACACGGATAACTCCTCGAGCGTCCGACGCAGCCGCCCCACGCTGTCGTCGACCGACTGGATCGTTCCCCAATACGCGCGGGTCATGGCGGCGAAATCGGCGACCGCCTCGGGCCGGCGGTCTGGGAATTTCTTCCGGAAATCGAATAGCGGACCGTAAATGCCATGCCACGTGTCGAGTCGCTTGCGGAACCAAGCCGGCTTATCGTCAAGTTGAAACGCGGATCGCGGGTACTCGACTTTCACTTCATCGAACGAGTGGGCGTATTGCGGTTCAGCGACATAAAAGCTGTGCGGCGCTTTGTGGCCTACCATTAACAGGAACGGCGGCCCGTCCGCTCGGGCGTTGTTTCGTAGCCAATCCACCGCCATATCCGTGATCACATGGGTGTAATAGCCGGGAACCACTCGCCGTTGGCCATCGACATTGAATTCGGTGTCGTAATACTTCCCCTGTCCTTTGTGCGAGACAAAATAATCGAATCCCGGACGTTTGCCGTCGTTGTCTTCGCCCATGTGCCATTTGCCAAGATAGGCTGTCCGATAGCCGGCCGTTTGCAAACGTCTGGGAAAGCTCGGCAACGTATCGGGAAACTCCGTGAAATTGTTCGTGACGCCATGGGTATGGGCGTACACACCGCTGAGGATCGACGCGCGGCTGGGGGAACAGAGCGATGTGGTGCAGAAGGCGCGGGTGAAATGAAAGCCCTCCGCCGCCAACCGGTCGATGTGCGGCGTCTTCAAGTGAGGATGGCCGGCGCAGCCCAAGGCGTCCGCCCGCTGGTCATCCGTTAGTATCAGCACGACATTGGGACGCCGCGATGGCGGCGATGGCGACGACGACGCAGTCGGCTCCGAACCGTTCAGTGGAAAGGCCATGGCCGTCGCCACGATCAGCCCAGCGGCGAGCGGGCGCAAACTCAATATGAGCCCCGCTAAAGTCCCAACCGTGGATCGATTCCATGGATTTCGAGAACCCATGGAAGCATCTGCCGCCGCGAGATGGCCAGCGATCATTGGAAACCCAAAGCGTCGTATCAACCGGCCGATCATGATTCGTTCCTAGGATTGCAAGGAGCCGTTTGCTGCAATTTGGCGGACGCCGACGACACTGCCAACGACGCTGCCAAGGACGACGGCGTGCTCGATGCCGTCGATGTGGCTTCGGGGGAAGAGGCAGGGGTCGTTGGAGAGGCCGTTGCCGGGAAAGGGAGAGTTGCCTGGGGCGAAGGGGCTGGCCGAAGGAAGTCGGCGACGACGGCAAGGTACTGAGCGACCGTCGTGCGTTCCAAGGGCTCGAGGGCGGCGCCTCCATATCGAGCTCGGTAGAAGCAATCGACGATTTCCCGAGCCGCCTCCGTGAACTGCTCAAACGATGGTCGAGCAAACTGCGGGGCGGTGGGCGCTGCGGACATGGGGGAATTCGTGGCGGCATCGGCTGCCGGCGACAGTCGTCCCGGCGGTCGCGATACCAGTTCGGGGATAGAACCGGAGTCGACCAGGTTTTGCAGCCACTCGCGCGGCGTGTCGCTGGCGGCCCGCGAAAGTCCGGCGGCGGCAAGCAATTGCTCAAATTGATCGAAAAACTCGAGCTTGGAGCGGCGAACCCGGCGGCGTTTACCGGACCGGGCGTGGGCTTCGAGCCGTTTTTTCCAGTGAGCAAATCTGGGCAGCCAGCGGTGCCGCGTGGCCCGGAGCGCGACGAAGGCGGCAACAACCAATAAGGCCCCGGTGAAAATGGGGTAACCGAGCGCATTCCATAACGAATGCATGCCAAGTTCACGCAGTTTTTCCGGGAGTCGCCGGAGCGCATCGACAATGCGGGCGAGCGGTTCGCGCATCGTGTCGACGATCGGATTTCCGACGGAACGAGGCCGGTCTGGCACCCACTGCGCCAGACTGTCGCTCACGACAAACTCCGCGTAGTCGAGCGTCTGGGCCCAGCGGGACGATCCGGTTTCCATCTGGCGCGAAGCGACCGGGGTCGGATCGAGCCGCCACCAGCCGCCACGAGTCGCTCCCTGGGCGCCAGCGAGATTCAGGTCGGCGACCTCGGCGGGCGACAGATGCACTTCCACCCACGCATGCGCGTCCCGTTGTCGGAATTGCCAATAATTCCCCACCGAGTTGTATTCGCCGCCTTTGTATCCAATCACAATCCGCGCGGGAATTCTCTGGCTACGCAACATAAGCGTGAGCGCAGTGGCGAAGTATTGGCAATGGCCTGCTCGGTTTTCGGTGATAAACGATTCTATTGGATCCCGCGCATCCGTGCGGCGGAAAGAGTTGTCCAGCGAATAGCGGTAGCGGCTGGAATTCTGGAAATGCGATTCGAGCACCCGAGTTTTTCGGATGGTGTCGCCATCGAGCGCGTCGGCATTGCGGAGCACCTCTTCAGCGGTCGCGGCGACCTGCGGAAATTTGCGGCGGTCGAACGCTTGGCAGTCCCTCACTTCTTGATAGTAAGACCCCATATCGATGCGATCCCGGAACGCGGGATCGGGCAGGATCGCCGTTTGCCGACCACTGATTAAACCGGTTGTGCCCAACCGGTAATGCCACGTGGTCCGCGCCTGCGGTGGCGGAGGCGACAGCCTGGTGACTTCGAAGGTGCGGAAATCGATATTGATTTCGGTGGGCGTGTCGCTGGTGCGGAACACCGGAGCGATGGCGAACAGCGTTGGAGTGGCCGTTGGCTCCAACCACACCTCCTGGTCCACCTTGTTAAGCGGCGTTCCAGCTTCAGGCAAGGGACTTGGATTGTTGTTCCGCAACTCCCATTTGCCAGGCGATTTCGGTGCGTAACGCTGAAACGACAGCCCGCGAAGATAAAGTTCTTCCGCCACGCGGTACGGTCTTCCCGACGCGGCCTCGGTGAGCGTCACCCGCATGGCCAAGGCGTCGCTCTCGAGCACGCGGCTCATCTCCGCCAACGAAACCTCGCGCGAGAAACCGGTCAGTTTGCGTTTCCCGGAAAGACCGCCCTGCTGTTGGCCTTGCAGACGCGGCACCGTGTTTTGCATGAGGATGGCGAACGCCGCGGCCGCGACCGCCGACAGGACGGCTGGCCGCCACATGCCTGACCGCAATGCATCGGCCGCCGCCGGCTCGGCGGCGGCCGACCGCTGCGACCAACGCAACGATTCGCTGCTCAGGGCCATCAAACATAAAACGACCGCCGCCAGCCCCACATAAACAAAAATCAGAATCCCAAACAATAGAGGCAGGTTCATCGCCGCCGCGATGACGACTTCCAGGATACTAAGTGTTAGCAAGAACCAGTACATTCGCCGACTCTTTTCGTGCAAGAGCAGCAAAAGTTGCAGAATCAAAAGCAAGTTGATGACCGGAAGGAAGTTTTGCGACGAATTGGCCTGCGCAAAGTCGATCACGAAATAAACGAAGCCGCACAACGCGGCCCAGTTCGCGACCGTCCCCGTAAAGAATCGCATCCAGCCAAGATAGTCATTGAAGAGGAAAATCAGCGGGATCAGTCCCAGCATCGCGAGCGGCCACGGCGAGTCGTGGTCGCCCATCGCCAAAAGAAAAGTGCTCAGGAAGAGCAACGCGTGGAGCGTGAATTGCAACTGGCGTTCGAGAGGCATATTAGGGCTCTCCCGCCTGCGCAAACCAGACACTCGACTCATGGGATGAAAAGTCGATCCACAGCGGACTTGTTCCCCGCGGCATCCCCGCGGCCGCGAACCGCGTTAAAGCCTCGGCGTTCGATGGTCGTGTGCTCGCCACCGCCCAGAAACCGGCGATCGCCTTCACCGATCCCCCCGTCACGCCGTTGCCGATGTTGCCCGAATCCGTAGCGCCCACACCCGTGCTGCCGCTTACGGCGGCAACAGATCCGCTGCCTTTCGTGGCCCTCAATGCGACACGGGGCGATTCGCGGACGGCCACCGCCGAGCAGAGGTCGGGAGCGGCGGACGGTTCGGCCACGGCGAGCGTTTCCAACAGTTCATCGCGGTCGAGCGCCCGCAGCGGGTCGAGCCAGAGCCGCGACCGGGCGGCGGCGATTCCGAAACGCAACACTCGGTCGCCCCGCCTGCCGAACTCGACCAAAACCGTGGCCGCGAACGATAAAGCCCGCTCAACCGCTTCCCGTTGAGCGTCCGTTGGGGCGTCCGGGGCCCACAGATCGACGATGAGAAATAGCTCGTCGCGCCGTGGCTGTTCGAATTGCAACGTGGTGAGGCTTCCCTGCCGCGCGGAGGAGCGCCAGTGAATCCAGCGTCGGCTATCGCCGGGCCGCCATTCGCGAAGGCCATAATAGTCGCCTTCCAACAGCCCTCTTCGTTGGCTTGCCCCAGCCGCCTCGCGGCCCGCTCGATCACACCAGCCCCGCCATTCCGCTTTGAGCTGCCCGAGGCGGGGCACCACAAGCGTCTCAGTCGGCTGAACGGCAGCCCGCTTCGCCTCGAATAGGCCCAGAGGGAAGCAACTGGATAAACGAGCGGTATCAAAAACAAACCGCCCGCGACGAGGCGGTTGCCACAAATAACTTTCCACGCGCGACTCGCCCGGTCCAACATGCGGAAAGAACACGCGAGCAGGCCCGACTGTCGCAG
>JBJTOW010000048.1:0-8787 GCA_046074805.1 Planctomycetota bacterium
CGCACGCCGCGCGGGATGGCGCACCGGCAACGTCGCGAACCGTCGACGCCCCCGACGCGGTCGCTTTCTTTGAACACAAGATTCGGCCCGTGTTGGTCGAACATTGCCAAGCGTGCCACTCAGCGGAGGCTGAGAAATCCGGCAAGCTTAAGGGGGGCCTGCGAGTCGATTCCAAGGAGGCTTTGCGGCTCGGGGGCGATAGCGGACCCGCGGTGGTCGATGGCGATCCAGGGAACAGTTTGTTGCTAGCCGCCATGCGATACGATGGGCTGGAGATGCCGCCGAAGGGAAAACTACCCGACGCGGTGGTCGCGGATTTCGAGTCGTGGATCAAGGCGGGAGCAGCCGATCCCCGAACAGACAGCGTGGCGGTCAAACGCGCCGGGATCGATATCCAGGCGGGTCGTCAGCATTGGGCCTATCGCCTGCCCGAATTTCGGACCGCTCCGTTGATTGTCCGACCGTCCACCGCACTGACGCCATACGACGCCTTTTTGGCGGCACGTTGGGAATCGCAGGGTGTCGAGCCGGCGGGTGCCGCCGCGCCGACCACGCTGCTCCGCCGATTGTCCTACGATCTGACCGGACTTCCTCCCGCCGCCAACAGCGGAGGCACGGGCGAGGATCTGACCGCCGAGTCTCTCGACGATCGCCCCGACGCCCACGCTCGTCTTGTTGATCGATGGCTTGCCTCGCCGCGGTTCGGCGAACGCTGGGGTCGCCATTGGTTGGATGTCGCTCGTTACGCCGAGTCGATTACACTGCGCGGTTTCGTCCTTCCGGACGCGTGGCGGTATCGCGACTACGTGATCGAGTCGTTGAACAACGACCTTTCCTATCCGCAGTTTCTCCGTGAGCAAATCGCTGGCGACCTACTACCGGCCGCCAACTTGGAGACTGGAAGGCGGCAACGGATCGCCACCAGTTTTCTCGCGTTGGGGAACACCAATCTTGAAGAGCAGGACAAGAAACAACTCCGGATGGACCATGTCGATGAACAGTTGGATGTCATCGGCAAAGGATTGCTCGCCCAGACCCTGACCTGCGCCCGCTGCCACGATCACAAGTTTGATCCGATTCCGACTCGCGATTACTACGCGTTGGCTGGAATCTTCCGCAGCACAAAGGCGATGGAGCATTCCAATGTTTCCAAGTGGCTTGAGCTGCCATTGCCGTTGCCGCCGGAGCAGGAATCGGAGCAACTCCGCCATGAGTCCCTGGTAAAGACGCTCGAGGGACGCATCAAATCGCTTCGCGACGCCTCCAAATTGGCGGGCGGTAAAGACAAGCCGGCGGCGGCTTCGGGGCCGAAGGTCGTTGCTTCGCTTAAGGATCTGCCGGGCGTCGTCGTCGACGACACACAGGCCCGCAAAGTCGGGGTGTGGCAGCCTTCCCGTTTCACGGCTGGCTGGGTGCTCGAGGGATATGTGCACGATGAAGCCAAAGGCAAAGGGGAAAAAACGGCGACTTTCCAGCCCGAACTTCCGGTCGCCGGCATGTATGAAGTGCGACTGGCCTACTCGGCGGGTGGCAACCGCGACGCCGCCGTGCCTGTGGCCGTGTTCAGCGCCGATGGCGAAACGACGGTCATGGTCGACCAGCGCCGAGCGCCTCCCATCGACGGGCTATGGATTTCGTTGGGCATGTTTCGTTTTGAAGCCAACGGCCAGGGCTTTGTGATGGTGTCTAACGAGGGCACTACAGGGCATGTCATCGTTGACGCCGTCCAATTCCTGCCGCCAGGCGCGAACGGCGTTAATACGGCGACTCCCACGGGCGGTGCGAATTCCGCTCCGGCCACAATGGGTGCCGCCGCCACCACCGTGCCCGCCACCGTGCCCGCAAAACAGCCCGCCCCAGCGGTTACCGCCGAGAAATCTTCCGGCAAGTCGGCGGAAGAGCAGTTGAAGGCGATGGAAGCCGAACTCAAGCGATTGACGCAGTCGGGACCCAAGCGGCCAACCTATGTGGCGATCCGCGAGGAGTCGGGGGATGAAGTGGGCGACACCTATGTCCACATCCGCGGGTTAGTCGCCAATCGAGGCCCGAGCGTTCCGCGGGGCGTTCCGCAAGTCGCCTTGTACGAGCCATTCCCGGCGATCGCGGCGGGGGAAAGCGGCCGCCGTCAATTGGCCGACTGGCTCGCCAGTTCCCGTAATCCGCTGACCGCCCGCGTGATGGCGAATCGAGTCTGGCATTGGATGTTTGGCGCCGGTCTCGTGCGGACAACGGATAATTTCGGAGCCACAGGCGAGCTGCCTTCGCATCCCGAATTGTTGGATCGCATGGCTGTCGATTTTGTGCGGCATGACGGCTCCGTGAAGTGGCTGGTCCGCGAATTGGCCCTGTCGAACGCCTATCGATTGGCCGAGCAGGGGCCATCGGTCGACGTTGACCCGGAAAACCGTTTGTTCGCCCGCGCTCAACGCCGGCGGCTCGACGCGGAATCGATCGCGGACACCCTTTTGTGGGCCAGCGGCGAACTCGATCTTGCCATGGGCGGACCGCTGCTGAAGCCCGGACTCGCGGCCGATTACGGCTACCAACACGACTCGCGTCGCCGAGCCGTCTATTGGCCCGTGTTGCGGAACGTGTTGCCCGAAGTTTTCGAAGCGTTCGACTTCGCCGACCCGAGCCTCTCGACCGGGCGTCTTTCGGTCAGCACCGTGGCGCCTCAAGCATTGTTCCTTCGCAATCATCCGTTTGTTTTGGATCGCGCGCGCGCGACGGCCCGTCACTCGCTTGCCGAAGCTCCGGGATTGGACGACACCGATCGCGTGTTGGCGCTGTTTCCCCGCGTTATGGGCCGGGTGCCTTCGAGCAGCGAACGGGAAGCGTCCGTGCGGTTCATCCAGGAAACCCGCGCGGCCGGTGGAACTGCCGAGCCGACCTGGACATTGTGGATTCAAGCTTTGTTCGGGACGATTGATTTCCGCTACCAATAATCTCCGATAACCTCCCTAGGGAGGGTGTGTTGCCCAGCGACTCGCCCCTGCGAAAACGACCATGGACGAAAACCATTCAATGATCAACCGCCCGGAACATTCGGCTTGCGCAGGCGGTAACGTGCGTTGTTCTCCGCAAGTGGCGTCGGGGCGGACGCCAAGCCGTCGGAGAGCGCTCGAGTCGCTGGCGTGCGGCTTTGGCGCGTTGGCGCTTCGCGGGCTGCTTTCAGAGGCCGCCGCGAACGAGCGAACTGCGTCCGCTTCGCCGCCCGTTCCAACTGAACTCGATCCACTTGCGCCACGACCGACGCACCTGCCTGCCCGGGCGAAACGGGTGATCTTTCTGTTCATGCAGGGCGGTCCAAGCCATGTCGACACGTTCGACCATAAACCGCTATTGGAAAAACACGATGGTCAGGCCATGCCGTTTGACGATGCCCGGGTGCTCGCCAACACGGGTAAGCGAGCATCAAGCCATCGGGTGATGAAGTCGCCTTGGAAGTTCCAGCAGTATGGCCAGTCAGGCCGTTGGGGCTCCGACTTGTTCCCGCACACGGCGGCCCGTTCGGACCGATTGTGCTTTGTCCATTCGCTACACACCGAAGGCGTCGCCCATGGTCCAGCGACGCTTTTCCTGCACTGCGGTTCGACCAACTTCATCCGTCCGTCGATGGGTTCGTGGATCACGTACGGCTTGGGAACAGAGAACGCGAATTTGCCGGGATTTGTGTCGATCGCCCCGTCCGCCGGCAATGGTGGGCCGCGAAATTACGGTTCGGCCTTTCTGCCTGCCGCGTACCAGGGCACGGCGCTTGGCAAAGCTGGTTCGCCGGCGACCGAGGCGACGATCCGCAACTTGGCCAACCCGCGCTTTGACCATGGCCAACAAGCAAGGCAGTTGGAATTGTTGCGCGACTTGAACGCTGAACAGGCGTCCGCTCGGGGCCGCGACAGCGAACTGGAAGCGGTGATCCATTCCTACGAAGTCGCTTGGAGGATGCAGAACAACGCCCCGGATGTTTTGGATCTCTCTCGGGAATCGGCCGCGACGCTTGCCGAGTACGGATTGGACGATCCAGCGACCGCGAATTTCGGCCGCCAATGCCTGCTCGCCCGGCGGATGGCGGAAGCCGGCGTCCGCTACATCCAAGTCACTTATGGCGATAACACGGCCAACCCCGCTTGGGACCAACATTCGAACCTGCCCAAGCACGCCGATCATGCTCGGGCTTGCGACCGGCCGATCGCCGCGTTGCTCGACGATCTTCAGCGCCGTGGGTTGCTTGAGGACACGTTGGTATGGTGGGGCGGCGAATTCGGCCGCACGCCTTACGCCCAAGCCAACGGCACGGGGCGGGACCATAACCCGGGCGGTTTCACCATGTGGTTGGCTGGCGCGGGCGTCAAACCGGGGTTCGCCTACGGTCGCTCCGACGACTTCGGATTCGCCGCCGTCGAAAACAAAGTCCACATGCACGATCTGCACGCCACTGTCTTGCATTTGCTTGGCTTGGATCACTTGCGTTTGACGTATCGGTTCGCGGGACGCGATTTCCGGCTCACTGATGTCGCGGGGGAAGTGATCGACGGGATACTCGCCTAGTCCTCGTTGCGACAACGCGGGAACTCATGGACGTTTGGGCACCTCTTTGGAACGGAGTCGTCACCATGCAACGGATCGACGAGACACGGCGGCCGCCAACGGCCAGCCTTTGGACGCTTTTGGCCGCCACGCTGGCGGGCATCGGGCTATCAGGCGCGGTGGCCGGTCTTCCGTCCCCAACAGCCTATGGACAACTGTTCCAACGGCGACCGCTCGCCGCGCCTCCACTCGGCGAAGTCGAGACGCAAATCGTCGCGTCCGCCACTCAGGTGCTGGATGAGGTGATGGCCGAACCTGGCAAGGCGATCCCAAACGCGCTTTTGACCGACGCTCAAGGACTGGTGATCGTGCCGAGCCTTCTCAAGGGCGGCTTTGTGCTGGGGGTGAAGCATGGGCATGGCGTGGTCGTGGTCCGCGACACCCAGGGCGTTTGGCAACCGCCCAAATTCCTGACCATCACCGGCGGTAGCGTTGGATGGCAAGCGGGAGTGCAACAGTCCGACTTGGTGCTGGTGTTTCGAACGGCCCGCGGCATTGACGCGCTACTCAAAGGCAAACTAACCCTTGGCGCGGACGTGGCGGCGGCGGCGGGACCAGTTGGTCGGCAGGCGGCGGCGGCGACCGACATCGGACTCAAGGCGGAAATCTACTCTTACTCGCGTAGCCGCGGGTTGTTCGCCGGATTGGCCCTCGATGGATCCGTCATGCAGCTCGATGGGGCGGCGACCGCCGCTTACTACGCGACTGCTCAGCCGATGCCGCCCATCCCTGGAGCGGTCGTTGCGGTGCCGCCCACCGCCGAGCGGTTACTGGCGCAAGTCACCGGTTATTCGCGGCCGCAGTCCGCCTTAACGCCAGCGCCGGCGTCGGTGTTGGCCCCGATCCCAGCGACCACGACGTCGCCATCGAATCCAACGCTGGGCTCCTTGCCCCCAGGGGCCGCGCCGCCTGCCAATGCTCCTTTCGCGCCGCTTGTTCCTGGCGGCCTCGCCAACGCGGAAGTGGCCTCAGCCCGTCGCGAACTGGGGGCCAGCTTCGGCAAACTCCAGTCTCTGGTTGACGATCATTGGCGGCAATACCTTGGGCTACCGCTGAATTTCCTGGAGGGGCCGCTACCCGCGAATCCTCGGGAATTCGATTTGCCGCTCCAACGCTACGATCGTGTCGCGAAAGATCCCGCCTACCAAACGCTCGGTTCGCACCCGGTGTTTCAGCAAACGCACCAGGATCTCAAACGGCTCGCCGCCTCGGTCTTCCCATCCAACCGAGGACAACTGGCTCTACCACCGCCCCCGCGATAGTCCGGCTCCCGCGACTTTTGAGCGGCGTCAGTGGCTAATTGCCGTCGCTTTCACCCCATTCAAGACACCGTGTGTTCCTGACACCTTCTCTGCCCCAGCTATCGAGGCTACACGACTTCCTGCATGGGCTTCACCCGGGGAGGGGGGAGATTGCGGCCTTCAGACTCTAAATGGACAATCACGTCTTCGACCACCTCGCACAAATCCGCGTACACGTTCTTCGGATCATCCCCGTGAATTCCCGTAATCAGATCGGGACACCTGCCGATGTACGCCTGATCTTCGTCGCTCCATTCAACCCACTTGTGGTATTGGTCGCTTTTTTTCATTCTTCAACCTCCTCGATCGCTCGGCGGACCTGTTTCTCCTGATACGGCTTTGCGTCATCGCCCAGTTGACCGCTCAGAGTCACGGCGCCGCGATACCTGGGATGCACGAGTTTGCGGTGCGAGCCTTTGCCGCCCGAAATCTCGACGAAGCCGACTGCCCTCAAATCATGGAACAATTCTCGAATCTTCCTGGGCATAGGTAACGATTAGCCAGAAACCTTTGATCGCAGAATCCTTCCGAACCGCCGCTAGGTTGACCACCCTGAATCATAATTCTACCACGGTTTGCACCAATTTGGTCGTGAAGGACCATGCTCGGCGGTCTGTGGCCAAGTGCTGCGGGACGGCAAAGAAGCTCCCTACCAAATGCCCGATTTACAGTCCGCTGCCAGTACGCGTTAGCCCACTGGATGATGTTCTCCAGCGGCGGCGTTGATCCGGCCCGTGCGACCGAGATATGCCGCCAGGTCCTGCAACGCCTCTACCATTGCGAGGTCGCCAATCGGCCCGGCTGATTCGAACCACGCGTACTCAAACGTCATCGGCGCCTAATTTCCGTCGCTTTCGCCCCATTCAAGACCCAACGCTTCCAATTCCAGAATCACCATCCGCAGCGGAACAGCTCGCCGACCATCGCCAAGAACCGCGCGAAGCAGGTAGTGGGCTTCCTGATAGGGGCGAGTACCGGCCGGATCGCCAGTGTGAAAGACGAGACGGTCAACGCCCGACATCTGCGCGGCGAGCATTTGCAAGAGCGCCATCATGACGCGATTTCCACCAAAGGCCCCGCACCCCCAATAACCGGTGTGAATAATGACCCGGGGCTTGGTTCGCCGGTCCCGCGCTGACGCAATACGCGCGGCGGTGAATCCGGTATACGCAGTGCGCAGCACATGCTGGATGTCCAAGTCGGTGTAAGGTCCATAACCGCCATCCGGTGCCGCCATCGCCAGTATGTTGCTAATCGTGGGCGGCTCGATGGCTTGTGTCGCCTTCGCCACAGCTTCCGCGCTCGCGCGAGCGAAGTTGTTGCCGTAAAGGCCATGGGGCCTCCCCAGTTCCGCGTTGGCATCGACGGCCACTCGGCAGCGACGCTCTACGCCTTCGATCAACGCGGGTGTTGGCTCGCCATTTTCCACGGTCAGCGGCTTCAGGTCCGAATCGAGCAACGCTCCGAGCAGCGAACCGAGCGCCGGATGTTCGGCGACCTGCATTTCGTCCTGAGCGAACAAGCCGCCGCTGTACGCGCAGAAGAGATAGGTGTCAGCGAAGTTAAGATGCCACTCGACAGCCGAATCGCTGTCCCTGTCGGGCGTATATTGAAAGTAACACTCCTGGTGCTCGAATTCGGTCAGCGTCTCCATCGGTTCGAGCATTTCGGGTAACCCCGAGCTTTTCCATCGCGAAAACACGAGACTGCCGGAATGTTTGCTTCCCGTGGGATTAGCGACGCGATACACAACCCGTTTATTGGCGTGATTAAATCGAGGCGGAAACGCGGCGACAAGTTCCCGTGTATCGAAACAACGACGGCCAATCGCGTTGACCCGTGACATTATGCGTCCTTTACCAACTATAGATTCTTTGCGGATACGTCGTTATAGCAATATCATTTCGGGTAGATGTTTTTAGAGGGGATTCGCCCGTAACGGCGCTCGTCAAAAACGGTGGTAGTTTAGTCTCAAATCGCCAGTAACGTCAATTGGCCAATCCGAGCATGGGATGCGATCCAATATTCGCAAGTTAAACGGCGCGAGAAGAATTAAAGGCGATAGATCAACGAATCATCGCAAATTATCGCGTTACGCATCCTGGGGATTTTGCCAAGTCATGAAGCTCGAGAAGAACTGGAACAATAGTTCTCGTTCAATCGCGTCGCTCCCGCTTTGCGAGATCTGTTCGGCAAAATGGGTTTCAGAAGTGGGCGCGGCTTTCGCTTCCGTCGTGAAAACCGAAATCAAGTTGACAGCCGCAGTAAAGATGGGCTGCAAGGCTGTCCGAAGGCAACGCCAAAAGCCATGGCGACTTGGTTTGACGATCGTCCTGACTACTCACTGCCGCTGCTTCCCCGATGAATCCGCGTTCGCCTCTCTCGCCGGATTCCCGAGCGTTTCGAGCAATGTCTCAAGCCGGTTGGTAGGCGAGAGCCACTCCAGGCTGATGTCGAGCGCCCACAGTGGCCGGCCGCCAAGCGAGTCGCGGTCAAGCTTCACCCAGTCTTTCCGTGTGCAGACCACGGCCTGCGCCTCGGCTAAGCCCGCCGACCAGGCGTCGAGCGAATCGATGTCCCGTGGTTGGTAGCGATGATGATCGGGAAATTCCCGCCATCCAGCGATCGTCGCGCCGACGCTGGCGAGCGTCCGGCGAAAACCGGCCGGATTGCCGATTCCGCAAAATGCTCCCACCGTCATTCCGCGAAGAATGGCCGACGATCGAGGAGACTGGCCATGGACAAGTAACTGATCGACCCGCACGCCCGCTTCGAGCCAAATCGCGAGCGGCGCGATCCGCGAGACCCGCTGGCGAATCAATTCGCGGGCATCCAGGCTCAGCAAGTCGGCTCGGGTCAGGACCACCACGTGGGCGCGGGCGAGGTTTTCCAGGGGTTC
>JBJTOW010000049.1:0-4209 GCA_046074805.1 Planctomycetota bacterium
CCCTCAAGCCCGTGCTGGCAGACAACGACCGGCCGCTTCTCGCCTTGTTTCAGATCCTTCGGAACAAGCAGCACCCCATAGGCGATGACGTCGGGGAAGACGTCGAGCACCACTTCATAGCCCGTCCACTTCTCATGGTCATAGGCTCGTCGGCTCCGCGGTTCCGCTGGCAGCAATTGATGATCGAACGCTCCGACCACTTCGGTGCGAAAGTAATCGCGGTACCATTCGACGCTCTTCGCATACTTGTCGCTGGAACTGGTGTCGAGCTTCGCGAAGAACGCTTGCCGCGTGTACGCGCTCTCAGCGAGTACCGCTTGATTGTGTCGGTCGAGTTCGCGGAGTTGTCGTTGTTGCCGCGTCTCGACGGCAGCCGTCGCGGCTTTCTCCCGTAGGCCCGTTGCGACGGTGTCTTTCGTAACGGGCGGATCGCCTGCGGCGACCAGCGCCGGGGCGCCCAGGTGCGACAGGAGATGGCCCAGCGCCTCCGGACTGCCAAACGGCACGGCCGCCATCGCCGGCTCGCCGACAACAAGTTCCGTTCTCGGACTCGTGCCGAGGATTTGTGGACGCACCCGGGCGAACTCGGCGGCGATCGCCGCAGTCGCTGGCCGGCGCAGTTTCGCGGGTCCGCCACCTTGACCGGGGAGTTCGAGTTCCGGGTACGCGAACGCCTCGATCGTGAGACCGCGAGGCGCCACCATGGCTGCTAGCTCGGCGTCACCGAATTGTTCGAGCAGTCCGAAGACATTGCGGTCGAGCGGCTGTTCCCAATTGGTTTCTCGCGGACCGAAATAGCCGCTCGAAAGCACCGCGTCGATCCGCGGATCGAGCGCGCCAGCATACAGGGATAGCAGGCCGCCCTCGCCATAGCCCGCGACACCGATCCGCGCTTTGTCGCTTCCCGCCTCTTTTTCGAACCAGTCGACAACAGCCATGACTTTCTGCAATTCGTAGCCGATCAAGTGGCGGCCTAGTTCGAACGCGCTGCGGTAGATGTACTCCCGGTTCGTCAGATTCGCGCCGCCTTGACGGCCCGGCGGCGCCCGGGGTTTCATGGCGCGGCTGATCACAACGGGAACGACCACGCGGCAGCCGGTCTCCGCGAGACGGCGAGCGAACTGGGCGGCAGGCGGAATGCCGGGCGCCAGTCCACACAGCTGCTCCGGGGTCTGGTCCGCGTCTGGAATGGCGATAACGTCCACGACCACCGCTTTACGTGGGACGAGCAGCAGCCCTTCGCCAGTGACGTCGGCGAACGCTGGCCAGCGGACGGCGAAAATGTCGTAGTTGACCCCAGTGCCCACGAGCGCCGGCTTAGCCGTTGTGCCAGCGAGTTCCGGGGCGTCGAACGGCACTCGCGACTCGCGGACGCCGGCGATGTACGCGAGCCGTTCGCGATTGGCGGCGATTGACTTCGCGTAGGCATCGGCCGAGGACAGGTCGCGTTTCCAATAGGTGGCGCGGCGGGCCACCGATTGATCGATCTCCCGGAGCAGGAACCGATCAACGCCCTCGACGAGCTGGGACGCGATGTCGCCTTCCAAAGTCAACGGCTTGGTGCCCGCGAGCGCCGGTCCGGAAGGAGCGACGGCTGGCACAACCGCTTGCGTCTGGGCGGTCACTGTCACGATCGCGGAGAACATAATCGCCAGAGCGGCAACCGCGGCCACAGCTTGGCCCGCGATCCGATGCGACGGCCTGATGCCTGGCCAAACCACCCATTCTAAAACAGCAACGCGAGACACTTGGCGGGAATCGGATCGAGTGCGCATGGCGGAGTACTCGAAATTGAGGAAGGCGGGTCAGAAGTAAGGGATGATATCGTCTCAGCGCGGTTCTCGACAGCCAGCCAGATTCGGCCATGGCTACGCGAGTCACGGTTTGGCGATTCGCCTCGATTGCCACCACAACCGAATGGGAACGCGGGGCACGCAAGTCAATACTTCGATTAGCGGCGACTCGGAGCGACCAGTTTACGCCTGCCCGAGGCGACAAGCTGTTCCAGGCGTTCGATCGACTTGAATCCGGCGACTGAAAGAGATTGAAGCGGTGTTGGCATGGCAGATCGACGAGGAGGTCGCAGGGCGACCTTGGGTAGTGAGCGTTTCGCGACGCTTGCGGCTTCCGGATATCGGAGGCCTAGCCCCAAAAGTCTCGAAGTTTTTCCTCGTCCTTCAGCCCGAGCGGAAACTTGCGGCTCAAGGGATGGTCGGCGATTCCGGCAAGCTCCCGCAACGCCTCGTGAATATGCTCGGGGCGGACACGAATCCCCCGTTCTTTTTCCACCCGCAGCGTTTGCGGATCGAACGGTTCGGCCATCTGGTGGTCGTCGGTCGCGCCCAGCACGCGATTCCCGCGAATGCCGCGGCCGAGGAACATCGCCGAGCCGATGGACCAATGGTCTTTGCCGTTGCCCGCGTTGTAAGTAGGCGTTCGTCCCATTTCGCTTTGCATCACCACCACCAATTGCTCGCGAATCTTCAATTCGTCCGCTCGGCGAAGCACGTAGGCGATCCCCGCGAGCAACTCCGGGATCAGTTTCATTTGGTCCCGGTCGTTGTTGGCGTGGCTGTCAAACTGGCCAATGTCGAGGTTGGCCGAAACGCAGACGCCCGCCTTGAATGTGGCTAACGCGATTTCCGCTTGTTGGGAGAGGCGTTCCTTCGGCGTTGTTTTCGGCAAATGCGGCGTGACCCGCCGCAGCGCCTGCGAATTGACCTGGGCCGCGTAAAGCATGTTCGAACCGCGTTCGATCCGAGGCAACTGCGGTTGTTGGCTTCGCGCTTCATGCGCGCTTTTCACCGCCGCTTCAATACGATCCAAGGCGAAGCGGTCGTGGTACGGCGCCCGCTCGTTTCCCTCGACACCATCCGCGCTGGCGATCCTCTGCAGGGAAGGCAAATAAGGCACGCGGGACATCGCGACCAGATTGCCGGTGGCCGAGTAGTTGCCAAAGGTCAAAAAAGCCAACGGACAATCCGAACCGCGGCAGGCGGCAACCAAAGCGGCGAAGGTGGGGTAGGCCAAGCTGTCCAACTTGCCGGTGGCCATGTAGCGGGCGCCGGGCGAATGATTGTTCACCGAATAATCGAGGCCGTTGAATGTGAACAGTTGCTCGCCGAACTCGGCATAGAAGTCTTCGTTGCACATTCCTCCATCGGCGTGCTTTCGATTTGGAGCGAACGCGTGAGCGCGGTCTGTGGCGATGTCGCCTGCCTTATAAAGCCGATTGATTTCATGAACGCCCTTCGGATCCATCAGATAGGTCGTATCCCACCCGCCCGACGCGTTAAAAACCAGATAGTAGGGTCCGCCGTACCCGTCGACCCGTCCGACGTCGTTCGATTCGGCCGCATTGAGTCGCAAATCGCTGGCGGTCATGGGCCATGCCAATCCCAGTCCGGCAGTCCCGAGCAGCTTGAGGAAATCACGTCGCATGCGGTCACGCTCGCCTTTGCCAGCCTCGCTGGCTTTACCTAACCGATCACTCGTACAAAAACTCGGGCCGTCGCAATAGGTACGTCACCACGGCGCGCCAAGCCCGGATGGTGTAATGTGGATCATCGGCAGTCGCGCCCGGTTGATCGCGATTCGCACGGCAGTAATAGCTCTCGCGCTTTTCCAAACCGGACGTTCGCGCCGCTTCCTGGACTAGGTCGGTGAAAAGCGCAACGGTCCGGTCGATGTCGGCCGAATCCGCCGGCTCAAAGCGTCCCAGAATTCGCTCGTGAAGGTGTATCGCAGTACGGCGGATCGCTTGATCCGCGTCGGTGGACGCGCCGGGCAGTGCGGTGGGTTCGACGTGCTGGAAGAGCCGTCGAGCGGAGGCTGGCTGATTGAATTCACGATTCGTATGCCGGCAGGCGACGTCGTTAGACAAAGTTCGCTGGATGGCGCCCATGGCGCCGCTGGGATCGGTGGCGCGATCGGTTACTTCCTTGGAATCGATGCCGCCGTACAAGGTCGCCATCTGTTCCTGGAGTCGTCCCCACTTTTCTCCGAACACCGCGTTGATCTTTCGTTCCAACTGCTCCGGGGACAGAAGCCGCATAATACCGATATCGTCCAGTTCCACCCGTCGGCATGGATCGGAGAGCGCAGTCTTCAATCCGTCGGCGCGGTAGAAGTCCGAGGCGATCCAGCCTTGGAACAGCTCTTTCAGATTGAACCCGCGGCTGGAGAACTGGCTCGCCAGCGTTTCAGTGT
>JBJTOW010000050.1:0-3168 GCA_046074805.1 Planctomycetota bacterium
CGGAGCGTTGCATAATCCGCACGCTTATGGCTATTTCGATCACGCTCCCCACGACAACTTCCGCGGCGGCCATGTGACTGTGGGCGGTCTTGTCTACCAAGCCGACAACTTCCCCGCCTCGTTCCACGACACATACATCGCCGGCGACCTGCTCGGCCACGGCGTCTACTGGCACGCGATCCGCCCGTATGGTTCGACGGTCCGTACGGCTCACGGTGGCGAACTGCTAGTCGCGGGCGACTCGTGGTTCGCACCCACCGATGTGACCGTCGGTCCCGATGGCGCCATCTACATAGCCGATTGGCACGATGCACGGACCGCGCACCCCGATCCCGACGCCGATTGGGATCGCTCCAACGGCCGCATCTACCGTTTGGCCTATCAACCGGCCACCCGCCGGCCAGCCGCTGGCGGGACGTCCAGTGACGCTCGCTTGATTCCCGAGGCTCGCCCGGCCTCGGAAGATCATGCGACAGTCGCGAAATTCTTCCGCGACTTCACAAAACTGTCCACCGACGATTTGCAGCGGCAACTTGCGCATCCCAACCAATGGCACGTGCGCCGGGCCCGGTGCGAACTGATCCGCCGTTGGCATTTATCCATTCAGAAGCCGGACGATCTGCTCGCCCTGCGACAACGTCTGCGGACACAACTCATGGGCGTAAACGGTTCCACGAACGAGCGCTCGGCGCTCGAATCGCTCTGGACCTTGCATGTGTTGGAAGCGTTTGACGAGTCATTAGCTTTCGCGACCTTGAGTAGTCCCCATGCTTCGGTTCGGGCTTGGACGGTGCGTTTGTTAGGAGATTCCGGAAAGCTTTCCCCGGAACTCGCCCATCGGCTCGACGCGCTAGCGGAAACGGAGGCCGAGATCGAGGTGCGGCAGCAGTTGGCCGCGAGCGCCGCGCGGTTCCCGGCCCGCGACGCGCTACCGATCATCAACGCCAACATCAATCGCGATCTGGCGTCGGACCGCACCGATCCATTCTTGCCGTTGCTCTGGTGGTGGGCCGTCGAGCGTCACAGTGTTTCGGGCCGCGAAGAGGTATTGAAGCGATTCACTCGCCCCAGCTTATGGACGTCGGCACTTGGACGCGATCTACTGCTTCCGAAGCTGATTCGCCGCTTTACGGCGGAAGCATCCCGAGAAGGCTTGGATTCTGTCGCGCGTTTGATCGCGGCGGCGCCCGACGAGGCGGCCCGCGTGGCGATTTGGCCATCCGTGCTGCTCGGATGGCGTGAACAGCCCCGCGAACGCCGCACGGATGCTTGGCTGCGCGAAGCCCGCAGTTCATCGCTCGGGAATCGCGTGCTCGAGGCGTGGCGCAAATCACCCGACGACGCCGTGCTGCTTGACTTGGCACTCGCACTGCGTTTCGATGAATCCAGGGAACATATTCGCCAAGCAGCTTTCGATGACGCGGCGGCCCGAGTCGCGAAAAATGCCGCGACCAACAACACGACCAACGTGGCTGTTCAAAACGCCGCTCAAGTCGCAGCGCTCGAGCGCCTGGCGCCGCTGGCTGACCGCCAAAATCTAGAGCCCGCGTTGCGGCTCTTCCGATCGGCCCAGGCCGAGCCGATTCGATTAGCCTCGCTCAAAGTACTTGCGGAATTTGACGACCAGTCGCTGCCAGACAAACTGATCGACCAGTACCTTGCGTCGCCTTCCCCAGTTGTCCGCGCGCAAGTGCGAGCCGTTTTGCTGTCGCGAGTCGTGTCGGCGCGAGCTTGGCTCGAAGCGGTCGACGGTGGCCGAATTCCGGCATCGGCCACGCCGCTCGAAGAGATCCGCCGAGTCGCCTTGTTTGAATCCGCCGAACTCGACCGACTCGTCGGGAAACATTGGGGCAAGCTGGATGGCGGCACGCGCGAGGAAAAACTTGCCGAAGTCCGGCGGCTAAACAACGACCTGCGGGCCGCCAGCGGCGACGCCGATGCGGGCCGTCAGCTATTCCGACAACACTGCGGCTCCTGTCATCTGTTGTTCGGCGAAGGCGCGAAAGTGGGCCCCGACTTAACAACCGCCAATCGCCAAGACCGCGATTTTCTGCTCGTGAGTATGGTCGATCCGAGCAGTGTCATTCGCAAAGAATACATTGCCGTCGTAGTGGAGACGAACGCTGGCCGCACTTTGTCGGGACTACCGATCGCGAAGTCCGACACCGTCTTAACGCTGGTCGACCCGAAAGGAGAACGGCTGGAATTGCCGTTGTCGGAAATCGCCGAACTCCGCGATTCTCCCGTATCATTGATGCCCGAGAATCTGTACCGGCAGTTTACGCCCCGGCAACTCCGCGATCTCTTCGCGTATTTGCAGCGGGTCCCGTAATCCCTGCGAAATAAGTATTTTGTGCCCCGAGTCTCCGCGCCCGATCCCGGGGATATCGGCAAGTCAAACGAAAATAGGCGACCGCTCGGGAGTTCTTGGAAGGAGTGGCAGAAATGACCGCCATAAGACAATCCGCGCACCAAACAGTCGGGTCGGCACCGGGCGCCATCGCGTTGGGAGCGACGCGTGCGCAACCGTCGTTTCCAGCCATAGCCCACACTTGTCAGCCTTTACAAGCGGCGTGGCCGGCTCTGCCCGTGTTGGCGATCGCGTTGTGCCTTGTCGTCGCGGCGCCCATGGCGATCGCCGAGCCGCCGCGCCCGCCCGTCGTAAAAGCCATCGCTGAGCGGGTTATTGGCCGAGTTGCTGAGAAAGATTCCGAGAGCCGTTCTGAGCGAATCACGGACAAGGCCGAAAACCCATTTGGCGGTCTAGCTGGAACACGCTGGTACACGAATCGCTTGGTGAAGATCGAGAACCCGAAGCCGTTGCTGGCCGACTATCCTGAGTTCTTCGAACCGATCGAGGAGGAAACGCGTTTTGAGGCCCCGGCGATCGTCGACGATCCGGCTGGCGACTTGACAGTGCGGGCCTGGCGTTTCTCCTACAATGCCCGTGGCATCATCGAGATGCCCAATCGGCTTGCGGCAAAAGAGACGGCCGTCATCATGGTCCATCCCTGGGCGATCGATGATGAATGGGGTTGGAAGAGTCCCGAACCGAATGGAGTGGCTGATTTTTGCACGCCTCGCAAGAACGCCCTGGCGGCCGGTACAACGGCGATGGGTTTTGGAACTTGCCGATCCCGGTGAGCACCTCGGTGACGGTCGATCCGG
>JBJTOW010000051.1:0-9361 GCA_046074805.1 Planctomycetota bacterium
CGCCTCTGGCGGGAATTCATGCCGCACTGCCTGCGGGAAATCCACGCCATCTACGATCGGCTCGGCGTGACCTTCGACGAAGAGCTTGGCGAGAGCTTTTATCATGGGCAACTGGCGGATGTCGTCGCCGATCTGCAAAACCGTGGCTTGACGCGGGAAAGCGATGGCGCCGTCTGCGTCTTCCTTGAAGGGTTCGACGCCCCGATGATCATTCGCAAGCGGGACGGCGCGTTCCTTTACGCCACCACCGACTTGGCGACCATCCGGTATCGTGTCGAGCGTTGGAAGCCGGACGCGATTTTGTACGTCGTCGATCACCGGCAGGCCGAGCATTTCGACAAGTTGTTCGCCGCCGCCCGACTCTGGGGCTATGGCGGCGTCGCCCTCCACCACATCGCCTTCGGCACGGTGCTGGGTAAAGATGGAAGACCGTACAAAACGCGTTCCGGCGACACCGTGGGACTCGAGGGCTTGATCGACGAAGGCGTCCGCAAAGCGCTCGCCGTCGTCCAGGAAAACGACGATCGCAAAACGGACGGTCCCGACTTCACTGCGGAACAACGATCGCGGATCGCAGAGACGGTCGGTGTCGCCGCGCTTAAGTATGCCGACTTGTCGCAAAACCGCACGAGCGACTACGAGTTCAGCTACGAGAAGATGCTGGCCCTGGACGGCAATACGGCAGCCTACATGCAGTACTCGTACGCCCGAGTCCGCGGCATTTTTCGTAAAGCGGGCCTCGATTCAGCAGGCACTGGAGCGGCAGGCGCTGGCTCGGTTGGTCCGATCTCCTGCGAGCAGCCGGCGGAGCGGGCGTTGGCGTTGGCGTTGGCGAGGTTCCCCGAGGCGATCGCGGAGTCGTTGGCGGATTTCCGCCCCAACCAATTGACGGTTTATCTGTACGATCTCACGCGGAAGTTCTCGTCGTTCTTCGAGGCTTGTCCGGTGGTCCGCGCGGAAACGGACGAACTGCGTCGCAGCCGATTGCTGTTGTGCGAACTGACAGGCCGCGTTGTCGAGAAGGGCCTCGAGCTTCTTGGGATCCGTGTTGTCGACAAAATGTAACCGCTCGCACCGTTCCTTCCGTTCGGCCGAAATCTTTTCCTTCCGAGGAGTATCCCCGTATGGCAGCTCGCTATCGCATCGCCGTGATTGGACACACCGGTCGGGGAAATTACGGCCACGATGTGGACCGGGTCTGGCTGGAGATTCCCGACTGCGAAATCGTCGCTATCGCGGACGCGGACGAAAAGGGTCGGCAGGCTGCCTCTCAGCGGCTAAAGACGACCCAGGCTTACACCGACTACGTGAAGATGCTCGACGAGGCCAAGCCGCACATCGTCAGCATTTGTCCGCGGTGGCTTGATCAGCACCGCGACATGGTCGTGGCGGCCGCAGAGCGGAAAATCCATATCTATATGGAAAAGCCGTTCTGCCAGACGCTCGCCGAGGCCGACGAGATGATCGCGGCGTGCGAGAAGAACAACGTGAAGCTGGCGATCTCTCACCAGACCCGTTACAGCCCCAAGCTGCAAGTCATCAAGAATATGATCGGCGACGGACTGCTCGGCGACTTGCTCGAACTGCGCGGCCGAGGCAAAGAGGACGCCCGTGGCGGAGGCGAGGACCTGTGGGTGCTAGGCAGCCACGTGATGAACCTGATCCATTATTTCGGCGGCGAGCCGCAGTGGTGTTTCGCCCGAGTCAGCCAGAATGGCAAGCCGATTGGCAAAGCCGACATTAAGCCGGGTAACGAGGGCATTGGACCGCTGGCCGGCGACACCGTCGCCGCGATGTATGGGCTGGAAGACAACGCGACCGCCTACTTCGGTTCGAAACGCGGAGCGGCGGGCAACCGTTTCGGCCTCCAAATCTACGGCACCAAGGGGATCGTGGAGGTCCTGACGGGCCACCTACCGGCGGTGAATTTCCTGCCTGATCCAAGTTGGTCGCCGGGGCGGTCGAGTAAGCAGTGGATGCCTGTTTCCTCGAATGGGCCAGGTGTCCCCGAGACGCTGAAGGACGGCGGCTTGCTGGGCGGAAACATCCTGGCCTGCAAAGACCTGATCGCGGCGATTGAAAACGATCGGCAGCCGGAATGCAGCATGTACGAAGCCCGCCAGACCATCGAGATGATCGCGGCGGTCTTTGAATCGCAGCGAGTCGGCGGGCCGGTCGCCATGCCGCTGCAGACCCGGGAAAGCCCGCTCGCGAAATACACGTGACGCGACGTGTTCCGCGAGCCTTGGCAGGTCGCGCCGAGACGGCTGAACGGCTGGGCAACGCGGGTCGGTCGGCTTACAATTCGCGATTCTTAAGCGGAAGACTCGCGTAGTTCCCGCGACATTCAATCCCTAGCAGGCAGACCAATCGAGGTGCGAAGCGTGAACGGCAAGCAGACGTTGAAGTTGGCGGTGATCCCTGGCGACGGAACCGGGCCGGAAGTGACAGCCGAAGCGCTAAAGGTGCTCGGAGCCGTCTCGAAGCTGGAAGGTTTCGGCTTCGAAACAACGATGTTTGACTGGGGCGGCGAGCGTTACTTGCGGACCGGCGAGACCCTGCCAGCCGGTGCGGTCGCCGAACTCCGACGCTTCGACGCGATCTATCTCGGCGCGGTCGGCCACCCCGACGTCAAGCCGGGCATTTTGGAAAAGGGCCTGCTGCTGGAACTCCGCTTTCAGCTCGACCAGTACATCAACTTGCGGCCAGTGAAACTCTATCCGGGCGTCGAAACGCCGCTCGCCGGCAAGGGGCCCAAGGACATCGATTTCGTTGTCGTGCGGGAAAACACCGAGGACATGTATGCCGGCGTTGGCGGCTGGCTCAAAAAGAACACGCCGGACGAAGTCGCCACGCAAACCGCCGTCTACACCCGCAAGGGCTGCGAACGGTGCATTCGTTGGGCCTTTGAGTTCACTCGCCGCCGCAACAATCCCAAGGGCAAACGTCTGACGTTGGTCGCCAAGACCAACGTGCTGTCCTACGGCCACGATCTCTGGTGGCGGGCTTGGCAGGATATCGCCAAGGAGTATCCAGACGTTGAGCCTGATTACAACCACGTCGACGCCTGCTGCATGTGGATGGTGAAAAATCCCGAGCACTACGACGTGATCGTCACGACGAACATGTTTGGCGACATCATCACCGACCTGGGAGCCATGATCCAAGGCGGACTGGGAGTCGCCGCCGGCGGCAACATCAACCCGGACCCCGGCGGCGTGAGCATGTACGAGCCGATGGGAGGCAGCGCGCCGAAATACACCGGTCAAAACGTGATCAACCCGATCGCCGCGATCGGGGCGATGTCAATGTTACTGGAACATTCCGGGCAACCGGCCGCCGCCGCCCGAGTGATGAAGGTGATCCAGGTCGTCACCGGCAACAAGATGAAGAGTCAGTCGGCGGGCAAAATGGGTTACGGTACCCGCGAAGTGGGCGACCTAGTTTGCGAAAACCTGTAGCCGTGGCTTTCCTGCAAATCGTCTGTCCACACGAAGCCGCGCCGCGAGACGGCGGCTGCGGCTGGCTTCAGGACCATTGAGAAGGGACTGCGTTTCCATGTTTCGGCAACTGTTCAATCTGACGGACCGAGTGGCGTTGGTGACGGGCGGAAGCAAGGGGATTGGTAAGGCGATCGCGCGAGCGCTCGCCGAGGCCGGAGCCCATGTGGCGATCAGCGCGCGGCACGCCGATGAGTTGAAAGAGGCGGCCGCCGAAATCTCCGCGGGGCTGGGCGTGCGAGTCGAAACGTTTGTCGCCGACATGGCCAAGCGCGAAGATGGCGATCGGCTGGCAAGCTGGGTTTTGTCGACCTTTGGCCGCGTCGATGTGTTGTTCAACAACGCCGGAAGCAACCAGCCGCAAACGCTGGCGGAAACAACGGATGATTCCTGGGACCGAATCTTCGAATTGAATGTGACGAGCTGCATGCGGCTAGCTCGGGCGCTGGCCCCGCAGATGGTCGAGCGGCGTTGGGGACGGATCATTCACTTGTCGAGCGTTATGGCGCTTGCCTCGAACTCGGGACGTGGCTGCTATTCGGGAACGAAAGCGGCTTTGATCGGCATGGCGCGGGCCCATGCTTTGGAGTTGGGCCCATACGGCGTGACCGTGAATTGTTTGGCCCCGGGACCAGTCGCCACCGATCTGCCGATGAGCGTTTTGAACGACGAGCAAAAGCGGAAGTTTTCGGACCGAACAGCGGTCAAGCGTTGGGGTCAGACGGTTGACATGGTCGGACCCGCGATGCTGCTCGCGACCGATGCCGGCGCCTTCATGACGGGCACGGTCATCGTCGCCGATGGCGGAATGCTTTGCCGCACTTTCGACTAAGGCGGACTTTTTCGGTCCTTGCGAGCCGATTTCGCGAACAGTCCACATATAACTGCCATCGCACGCCACCCTTGTACGACGGACTTCCAGTCCGTCGCTCCCCCTTGTACGACGGACTTCTAGTCCGTCGCCGGGTATCTCTGCCCGGAAGGGGAAGTGTTACCAGCAGCCCAGGGAAAAGAAACACGGAGAAGCCGTGGACCGCCGCCCTGGGGCGTCTGCCATCGCACGCCCTCCTTGTACGACGGACTTCCAGTCCGTCGCCGGGTATCTCCGCCCCGAAGGGGCAGCGTCAGCCATAGCCCAGGGCAGAGCGACACGGCGAAGCCGTGGAGCGCCGCCCTGGGGCGTCTGGACGCACCCGCGGCAAGCCTCAGCGTCGCACGCAACCATGGCCACGCACGCTGCTCACCGCCTATTTTTTGATTATTGTAAACTCAGAATCTGGTAAAGCAGGTCTTTACGCTCTTTTTGCTTTGCAAATTCGCGTTGGAATTCATTCTTGCCACGCTTTGCGTAGATCGCTGGCAACGATCATCGAATGGTGAGCCACCGCGATTGAAATTCGCGGGTGTCGAGCACTGTTGGATTGAGTAATCCGTGCGGGCGTCGGTGGGCCAGTAGGTCGACTGCGCCGCCGATCGCCATCCGGCCGATGTCCCGGAATAATTCCTCGGTCCATGCGATCGCGTGCGGCGCGAGCAGCACGTTGTCGAACTCCGCGAAACGCGCCGGAACAACCACCGGCTCGATGTCGAAACAATCGAGCGCCGCGCCGGCAAGGCGCCGTTCGACGAGCGCCGAGTACAACGCGTTCTCGTCCACGATTCCGCCCCGCGCGGTGTTGATGAGGAACGCGGTCGGCTTCATTCGTGCCAATTGCGGCGCGCCGATCAAACCGCGGGTCGCGTCATTCAACGGGCAGTGCAACGACACGAAATCGGATTCCGTCAATAATTCATCGAGCGCCACCGATCGAGCGTTCGCCGCCACTACTTGCTCGGCGGGAACAAATGGGTCGAACACGAGCGGTGTGTTCATGCCAAATCCCCGGAGCAGTTCCAGGACTTGGCGGCCAATCCCGCCAAAGCCAACGATCCCCAGCGTGTGTTCCCGGAGCTCCATTCCCATGTACCGCGATCGCTCGTCCCAACGTCCTTCGCGCACCAACCGATCTTTCATTCGCACGTGATGCGTTAACGCCAATAACCAGGCGACAGTCGCCTCGGCCACCGGCCGGTCGACGGCGCCGGCCGTAATCGTCACGGCCACATTGCGAGCGGTGCAGGCGGCCACATCCACGGAATCGTAGCCGACGCCAAAGCGGGCCAGAAGGAGCAAGTCATTCGCCTGTTCCAGGCTGCGGGCGGTCACGCGAGGCGTGAGCACCACAATGCCGTTCAATCCGACCAACTGCTCGGGAAGCAACTCGGGTTCGTGGCGGTTCAAACGGACGAACTCGAATTGCGGATAGGCGGCGGCGAGCCGTTCGCCCATTTCGCGATATCGCGGTTCACCCGTAACGGTGAAAAAGTCGGCGGTTAACCCCAGGCGAAATCGGCGTGCGGGTGGCTGCCGCGTTCCTTCGATCAACGGCGAATATGCGTCCATGGTCAGGCTCAGCTCCAGGGATTGCCTTCGGTTGTCGCGCACGATTCGGCCACTACGATCCGCTCGGGCTTCGGCCCCGCGTAGACCCACAGCATCTCCATCGGCGCCCGAGTTTCGTTGATGAAATAATGAACGCGGCCACGCGGCTGCAAGGCGGTTGCGCCGTCGCTCATCGAGTACCGGCGACCTTCGACGACACACGTCGCTTGTCCCGAAACGATGCAAATCGATTCGTCGAAATCGTGGACATGCGCTGGCAGACGTCCGGTCGGTTGGAACAAGCCGTATCCGCCGCTCATTTCCAATCCGGGCATGAGATCAGCGTTGAAAAAATCGATGAACTCGGCGTTCGGTCCCGCCGCGAACCGCTTGGCGGTCGCGAAGCGATTGACGCGCTCAGCCCCCTCGAAGCCCGTGGCATCATCGGGCATCGTCCGCTTCGGGAAGAATTTGTCGACCAGCGTCCTCGCCGGCGAGTCGGTGGCGAGCGCGATATGGAACACGGCCGGCTCGGAAGTCGACGCGTTGCGGGCCGCGTGAGCTCGGCCCGCCGGCACGACCACGTTGTCCATTTTCTTGAGTGTGTAGGCGCGGCCTTCCACCTCGATCGCGGCGGAACCGCTCAACAGCGTGATCGACTCGGAAAACGTGTGACAATGGCAAGGTAGTTGAGCCCCTGGGGCGAAAGTCACGAAGCCGGTCGTTAACTGCTTCGCGCGATTATGCTGGCCCACAAGGCATTCAAAGGCCACGCCGCGGGCTAATTCGACCTTGGCCCCCGAGCCTACCGCGTTCATCACCTCGGGGCGATCCGGCCGCATTGTCTCCGGCGGCCGGGGCAGGGGAGTGGTCTTCAGTTGCGAGTCGGGCGTTAAGGACGCGCGGATCTGCTGGTCGCGGCCCGCGACGCTCAGCGACGCCCGCAGCGACCGCAGCAGCAGTCCCGAATCGATGCCAACGCCGATCATTCGGAACCCCTGTTGGCGCCGTTCCAACAGATTGTCGTTGCTTGTCGCGATCACGCCGCAGTGTTTACCAGCCCGCCGCAGCGTGTCTTTCATTCCCAAAATCTGCTCGGCGACACCCGGACCCTCCCACTGACCGCGAGCGCCCGCTGTCGATGAAAAATCGGCCGGGCCGAAAAAGAAGAGCTCGGAGCCTTCCACTTGGCACATCAGCGGAACCTGCTTGACCGTTCGCACCGTCTCCAGGATCGGCACAACTAAGACATGCTCGTTGGCGTCCGCCGTATGCTCGACGAAGCACTGCCCCCAACACGTGGCCCGCTCGGCCCCAATTCCCCGCAAGCCCTCAAGCGGATACCGCGCGTAGGAGATCGCTTGCTTGAGTTGCTCAGCCGTCTCGATCCATGGGACAACCACGCCATCCGCTCCGATGTCGAGCGCCCGCTTGATGAGTCCGCCGTTGAGTTCGGCGATCCGGACCAGCGCGACTGTCTCGCTCCGCACGGTCGCGCGAAGGTGTTCGACGATGTCTTTCCAGTCGAGATGTCCATGCTCGGCGTCGATCACGACCCAGTCCAAACCCAACGCGACCGCCATTTCGGTGATGCTGGGCGATTCGAGCGTGACCCACAAGCCGAGAACGGCTTGGTCGGCGGCCAACTTGCGGCGGAGGCTGCGGATTGCGGCGGTCTTCATAATCGGTTCATCAAAATGCGGGGACGAAGGAGTCTCGTACTTTAGTCGAGGAATCATTCTTTCGCGCGTGGAACCGCTCCAGCGACTCGCGTGCGCAACCAGTAGACGCTGGTCGAAGCGGTGAAGAATAAATCGCGACGATCTGGGCCGCCGAATGACAAATTGGTCGAGAATTCGGGCATCGGTTTGTGGAGCAGTCGCTCGCCCTTAGGACTGATGACGAACAGGCCAGTGGTCGCGCCTTGTCCAGCGGCCGCCCATACATTACCGCGTTCATCGACCCGCATTCCGTCGACGCCTCGATCGGGTGCGAAGTCGTACAAGATGCCATCGGGGACAACGCCTCCGTCCGCTGCGACCTTGTAGCGATGCAGCTTCTGCGTTCCCCGGTCGGACACGTAAAGCAACGACTCGTCGGGCGACAGCACGATGCCGTTCGGCTTCTTGAGGTCGCTAATCACCAGCTTGACATCGCCCGGCGCGTCAATGCGGTAGACGCCGGCGACTGGTTGAGCGGCCTCGGACGGTTCGCCGAAGTTGGGATCGGTGAAGTAAATCCTTCCAAAGCGATCGACACACAGATCGTTCGGCGCATTGAACGGCTGGCCCGCGAACCGTTCGGCCAAGACCGTCTCCTGTCCGTCGGCCTCTAACCGAGCCACTCGGCGGCCGCCGCCGTTGCCAGCCGACTGGCACATGACCAGCCGGCCTTGTCGATCGAACGTCAACCCGTTTGCGCGTCCGCAGGGTTTGCGGAAGTCGGTCAGTTTTCCGTCGGGAGCGCGGCGGACGATGCGGTTGTTGGGACCGTCGGAAAAGAAGAGATTGCCTTGGGCGTCGACCACCGGACCTTCGGTGAAGCGGCAACCATCCGCCACCTTCCGCACTTCCCAACCCGCTTCCAGCAGTTCTTCGGCGCGCACCACGGCGGTCATTGTCGAACCACCCGCCGCTGCGCCGTAGGCAAACGCGATCGCCGCTACGGCGAGCGACTGCCAGCGCCTGGAAATGGAGACTCTCGTCCTCAATTCGCGGACGCAATGCAGGCCAGTCGGCGATAGCGAAGATGGGTGGAACGGTAGCGGCATGGAAACATTCCTGGCGGAAGGGCGAAGCGGATTTCGACGCGGGTTTCGAAGTGGACGACGAAGTGGACGACGAAGTACGAATCCGGAGCATTGTGACGGGGTGGCTGGGCGAAGGTCGAGTCCCCGGTTCCCACTGGTTTTTACTCGTCTTTGCATGTCTCGCCGCTATAGTGCAATCTTCTATCGGCGGTGGGCGGCTTTACTGCGGGCAAGCAGTCGGGGGGCGGACCATGACGAGGCGGACGATCGCGATCGGCGACATTCACGGGCATTCGGCGGCGCTCTCTGGCCTCATCCGACAACTCGAATTGGAAGTCGACGATACGCTGATATTTCTGGGAGACTACGTCGACCGTGGCCCTGACAGCAAAGGCGTCATCGATCTTATCCTGGGTCTTCGCGACCGCTGCCAACTCGTGCCGCTCATGGGCAACCACGAAGAGATGATGCTGCAAGCCCGCATCGATCGGCGAGTGCGTTGGATGTGGCTCGACAACGGCGGCGACCAAGCGTTGTTGTCGTACGGCGATGAGGGCAATCTCCGCAGCGTTCCCGAGTCCCATTTTGAGTTTCTTGGCTGTTTGGCCCGATTGCATGAAACCGAGACCCATTTTTTTATCCACGCGAATTACTCGCCGAACTTTAAGCTATCCGAGCAATCGCCGATGA
>JBJTOW010000052.1:0-2614 GCA_046074805.1 Planctomycetota bacterium
GCGTGATCGAAGAGGCGGCCAATCTCGGTTGGCGCGATTTACGACTGCGGGACAAAGTCGCCGAGGAATTCGGCTGTCCGGTTGTGGTGATGAACGACGTCGATGCTGGTGTGTATGGCGAGTATCGCTTCGGGTCTGGGCGGGACGCTCGCTGCGTGCTTGGGGTGTTTCCCGGGACGGGTATCGGCGGCGGTTGTGTTTACGACGGTCAGATCATCCGCGGACGCAAGTATTCGTGCATGGAAATTGGACATGTGCAGATTCGCCCCCATGGCGGCCGATTGTGCGGATGCGGCCGCTACGGCTGTTTGGAGACGGAAGCCAGTCGTTTGTCGATCGCGGCCGAGGCGGCCCAGGCGGCGTTTCGTGGCGAGGCCCCTGAGCTCCTCAAGATCGCCGGCACCGATGAGGCGAACATCCGCAGCGGAGCCTTGGCCCAGTCGATACGTGGCGGCGACGTGGCGGTCGAACGGATTGTGCGGCGCGCGGCCGGTCTGATCGGATTGGCGATCGGCAACGTTTGCAATCTGCTCGCTCCCGATGTCGTGGTGCTTGGCGGCGGACTCGTCGAGGCGCTACCCAAATGGTTCGTCGAGGCGATTGACGCGGCGGCCCGCGAACAGGCGTTCGCCGGTTTCGCCCGCGGACTCAAGGTCGTTGCGGCGCGGTTGGGTGACGATGCCAATGTGATGGGCGCGGCCGCATGGGCGGAAGCGAGCCTAGCGCGGGCCTCGGCGGCGGCCGCCGCCGTTCAGGAGTGACATGATGTCCACCGGCACTCGTTCCCCAAGCGAACGGGAGGCGGCGCGGGCGGTCGATCCAGTGGCCGTCATCGACATCGGGACAACCTCGATCCGCATGGCGGTCGCGGAAATCCGCCCCGATGGCGCCGTTCGAACGCTTGAAAAATTGTCCCAAGCCGTTCAGCTGGGCAAGGACGCCTTCACGCGCGGACAGATCTCCAAGGCGACGATCGAGGAGTGCGTGCGGGTGCTGAAGAGCTATCGCCAAGCGCTGCACGAATTCCGCATCACGCGTCCGGAACAGATCCGCGTCGTCGCCACAAGCGCTATCCGCGAAGCGCTCAACCGACTCGCCTTCATCGATCGAATCTACATCGCCACCGGCTTGCAGGTCGAGCCGTTGGACGAAGCCGAGGTCAACCGGTTGACCTACCTTGGAGTGCTCCCGCTTGTCCAAGGCGACCCACAGCTCGCGGCTTCGAAAGTGCTCGTGACCGAGGTGGGTGGCGGCAGCACCGAACTGCTCGTGCTGCGACAGAACAACGTCATGCTCTCCCACACCTTCCGGCTTGGCAGCTTGCGGCTGCGGGAGATGCTCGCCGCCTATCAAGCCCCAGCCGTCAAACAGCGGCAGATCATGGAATCGCAGATCCTGAAGACCGTCGAACAGATCCGCGAGCACGTGGTGATGGACGGCCCGATCGAACTGCTGGCTCTCGGCGGCGACATGCGATTCGCCGCCAGCCAACTTACCCGCGACGCCAACCCCGATTCGCTGCTACGGATTCCGCTCTCCGCCTTGGAGAAGTTCACCGATAAGGTGTTGGAATCCAGCGAAGACCAGCTCATCCGCAAATACCATCTCAGCGGACCGGATGCGGAAACGCTCGGGCCGGCGTTGCTGGCGTGCGTGCTGTTGGCCCGTGAGTTCCAACTGCGGTCGATCGTCGTCGCGCCGGTCACGCTCCGCGACGGATTAGTCAAGGAGATGGCAACGCATGACACATGGACGGAAGACTTCAGCGGCCAAATCGTCCGGTCGGCGGTCGACCTGGGAAGGAAGTTCTCATTCGACGAACCGCACGCGCGGCATGTGGCCGAATTGTCGCGGCAACTGTTCGATCAACTGCGGGACGAACACGGATTGGAATCGCGCCATCGACTCATCCTTTACCTCGCCGCGCTGCTCCACGAAATCGGCCTGTTTGTAAGCCATCGCAGTTCGCACAAACACGCCATGTACCTGATCCAGAACTCCGAGCTTTTCGGCGTCAGCCGCCGCGATCAATTGCTTGTGGCGTTGGTGGCCCGCTACCACCGGCGCGCGTTGCCCAAACCCGAACATGAAGGTTACGCGACCTTGGACCGCGATGGCCGCGTCGCCGTGTCGAAGTTGGCCGCCTTGCTACGCGTCGCAGTGGCCCTGGACGACTCCCGGAGCCAACGAGTCCATGAGCTGCGTTGTTTCCGCGATGGTGGCCGGATGGTGATCGCGGTCCGCGATTTGGAAGACCTGTCCCTTGAGCAGTTAGCGCTGCGGCAACAAGGGACGCTGTTCGAAGAGACATTCGGCATGCCCGTACTACTGCGGCGGGAGCGTTCCCGATGAAAGATAAAGCCAAGACACTGATCAATCGCGAACTGAGTTGGCTCGAATTCAACCAGCGAGTGCTCGACGAATCGCTCGACGCTGGTCTGCCATTGCTCGAACGCCTGAAATTCCTCGCCATCACCGCCTCGAATTTGGACGAGTTCTTCATGGTGCGCGTCGGCGGCCTGCAGCTGCTGGACGAGAGCGGCGAGCGCGGCACGGACGCCACCGGAATGACGGCCGCTCAGCAATTGCAGGCGATCAGCCAGCGCGCGCATCG
>JBJTOW010000053.1:0-6573 GCA_046074805.1 Planctomycetota bacterium
TATCGGCGTTGTGAACAGCTCGCACGCCGCTCAGCGTCCAACTTTTACTGGGCGTTCTGGTTGCTCGACCGCCAACAGCGGCGGTCGATGTATGCGCTCTACGCCTTCGCGCGCAAAACCGACGATGTGGTCGACGGAGTCGCCACGGCGACCACCGCAACAACGACCGCGACCATGACCGCGACAACTACCGCGACCGCGACAAATACAGCGACAACGACAACGGCTGCGACCGCGACAACGGTTCACACGGCCGTCGACGCGGACGCCAAGTCAGCGGCGTCGTTGGAGGCATGGCGTGAAGCTTGGCACGCGGCGCTGGCCGGCGAGTATCGCGATCCGCTTCTGCCAGCGGTCGTGGATACGGTTCGGCGCCGGGGGATTCCGCCGCGGTATCTTGACGCTTTGATCGCTGGCGTCGCGCGCGACCTGCGGTTCGAACCGTTCGCGACTCGTGGCGAGCTCACGGATTACTGTGAAAAGGTGGCGTCCGCCGTCGGAATCTGCTGCATGCATATTTGGAGCAACCGGCCCGAACCGGCGTACGAGGCCGCCCGCCAGTGTGGACTTGCGTTCCAGATGACCAACATCCTTCGCGACCTCCGCGAGGATGCGGAGCGTGGACGGCTGTATCTGCCGCTCGATGAAATGGCCGAGCATCGGTTGGCGCCGAACTGTGTGCTGGCCGCGCTTCAACGCGCATCGACGCCCAACGCCGCGAACCCTGGTGGCGATAGCCAGCCGTCGTGCGAGGACTTGCTGATCACGTTGTTGCGGCGGCAGATCGCGATCGCCTCCGACCATTATGAAGCGGGTTGGGAGACCCGCCGGTTTCTCGCCGCCGGTCCTGCGCGGGCGTTCGCTTTGATGTTTACGACTTACCGCGAGCTTTTGGACCGAATCGCGCGAGATCCCCGCTGTGTGCTCGTCCGGGGACCGCGCATCGGGGCCGCTCGCAAATTGTGGCTTGTCGCCCGCGCTTGTTGGGGCTCTCCGGCTGTATCGACGCCATGAGCGAGCGGGTTGCGGTGATTGGCGGCGGATTGGCGGGACTGGCCGCCGCCGTGCGGTTGGTCGAATCTGGCGCGCAGGTCGAATTGTTCGAGGCCCGCGGACGACTCGGCGGCCGAGCGGGCTCGTTTCACGACCGCGACTCGGCGGCGTGGGTCGACCATTGCCAGCATGTCGGCATGGGGTGCTGCCACCGGTTGCTCGATCTGTGTGAAACCATCGGCCGGCCGGATTTTTTTCGCCGCGATCCATTGCTGCGGTTTGTCGATTCAACGGGCCGCGTGTTCCCGTTTCGCGGCCAACGTGCCTGGCCAGCGCCGTTGCACTTGGCTCCAGCATTCTTGGGGCTCGGCTTCCTCACCTGGCGCGACCGCTGGTCGATTGGCCGCGCATTGCTGGCGCTTGCGCGGTTGCCCGATTCGCCGACGCTGGATGGACACTCGATCGCCGACTGGCTTCGGCAGCGCGGCACCAGCGACCAAGCGCTACGCCGCTTTTGGGCGGTGGTGCTAGTGAGCGCGCTAAGCGAAACGCTGAAGGGCATTTCTTTGGCGGCCGCGCGCAAGGTTTTCGTCGACGGTTTTATGTCCGCGCCGGACGCCTATGAGTTGTTGATCCCCGCCTTTCCCCTGGACGAACTGAGTGCTTCGATCGGAACTTGGTTGGAAACCCACGGCGCCAGCGTGCGGCGTGGCACGGCCGTAAGTCGGCTCATTGGGAACACCCGCGCCGTGACAGGTGTTGTCGTCGACCACCCGGACGGCAGCGAAACAACGCATGAGTTCGCGCAAGTTGTGGTCGCCGCGCCCTGGCATCGACTGCGATCGCTCGCCAGTCCAGCGGAATTCGCCCCCGCACTCACGCCGCTCTTCGAACAGCTCGAACGATTCGAGCCGGCCGAGATCACAAGCGTGCACGTGTGGTTTGATCGGCCCATCATGCCTTGGCCGCATGTGGTGCTTGTGGATCGGTTGAGCCATTGGGTCTTCGGCCATGGCGTTGAAAAGGCCGAGGCGCCCATCGGCCGCCCTGCGCCTGCTGGTCAGGACGAACACTACTACCAAATTGTGATCAGCGCCACGCATCGCGATTCGCCACGCGGCGTGGATGAATGGATCGACGCGGTGCTCGCGGAGTTGCGGGCGGTGTTTCCAGACGCGCGCGAGGCGAATGTGCGTCGCTCACGAGTGGTCACACAACCGCGAGCCGTTTTTCGCCCCAGGCCGGGGTTGGGACGCTACCGGCCAGCGTCCGCAACAGCTGCGCTCGGCCTCTATCTTGCCGGCGACTGGGTCGACACTGGTTGGCCCGCGACGATGGAAGGAGCGATCCGCGGTGGCGAACTGGCCGCCGCAGCGGTTCGCTCAAGTGGCCGCCTCGAAGCGAGGCGGCCCAGCGATTGACCAATAAGTTGACGCTAGTGCTTGCCGTACTCGGCGCTGAAGAACTGCTTGCTGCCGTCGACCGTCGGCTTGATGGTGCGGGAACCGGCATGCCAGTTCGCCGGGCAAACTTCGCCGTTCTGTTCCACGAATTGCAGCGCCTCGACCACCCGCAACGCCTCGTCCACGCTGCGGCCGATCGGCAGATCGTTGACCACTTCGTGGCGGACATTGCCTTCCCGGTCGATCAAGAACAAGCCGCGGAGGGCGATACCGGCGGGCAGTAGCACGCCGTAGTCGCAGGAGATCTTCTTGTCCAAGTCCGCGACCAACGGGTAATCAATCTGCCCCAAGCCGCCCGCGTTGCGAGGCGTGTTCCGCCAAGCCAAGTGGGTGAAGTGGCTATCGATCGACACGCCGATCAGTTGCGTGTTGAGTTTCTCGAAGGCGGCCGCCTTTTCCGAGAAGGCGATGATCTCGGTTGGGCAGACGAAGGTGAAGTCGAGCGGATAGAAAAACAGGACGACATACTTGCCACGATAGTCGGCCAGCGAAACTTCCTTGAACGACCCGTCTGGCATCACCGCCTGGGCCTTGAAGGCCGGAGCCGGTTTGGTAACAAGCGAACCCATGTCGGAAACTCCTGTGGTAATAATTCTAAGACGCGGAGGACGGACGAAGCTCCCCAAGAGCCCGCAAGCCGCCCACGCGATTCAACCCGGATCAGGATCACGTCCGTTGTTTTTGCCGACGACCGCTCCGGCGGCAACTAAACGCCTGTCAAGGTATCGTCGGATTTCCAACCGGGAAAGGGGCTGCCGTCTGGCCGGCTTTTCGAGATCACCCGACGCCGCTCGACTACGCCAAGATGGGCCGAACCAGCTCGCCGTGGATATCCGTCAATCGGAAGTCGCGGCCCTGCGAACGGTACGTCAAACGCGTATGGTCGATGCCCATCAGATGCAGGATCGTGGCGTTCAAATCATGGACGTGAACTGGATCGCGAACGATGTTGTAACAGTAGTCGTCCGTCTCGCCATGCGTGTAACCGCCCCTGATTCCAGCGCCGGCCATTAGCATCGTGTAGCACCGCGGGTGGTGGTCCCGGCCGTAGTTGTCCTTCGTCAGGGCTCCTTGCGAATAAATCGTGCGGCCGAACTCGCCGCCCCACACGATCAGCGTGTCTTTCAGCAAATCGCGTTGCTTCAGGTCGGCGATCAATGCGGCAGTGGCTTGGTCGGTATCCCGGCACTGTCCCCGGAGCGCGTTTGGCAGATTTCCATGATGGTCCCAACCCATGTGGAACAACTGGACGAATCGCACATCCCGCTCGGCCAGACGCCGCGCCAACAAGCAGTTCGCGGCGTAGCTTCCCGGCCGCTTCACATCCGGCCCGTATTGATCGAGCACGTGCTGCGGTTCTTTGGAAACGTCGAGCAAATCAGGGACGCTCGCCTGCATCCGAAACGCCATTTCATACTGGCTGATCCGCGTCTGGATTTCCGGATCGCCCAACCGGTCAAAATGTTTCTTGTTCAGCGTCGCCAATCGGTCCAGCGTGCCACGCCGCAGGTCGCGGTCAACGCCGGGCGGATTCGACAGGTACAGCACCGCGTCGCCCTTGTTGCGGAACTTGACGCCCTGGTGTTTCGACGGCAAAAAACCGGCTCCCCACAGCCGATCGTATAGCGGTTGGTCATCGGGCCGGCCGCTGCCAAACGATGTCAACACGACGTAAGCCGGCAGATCCCGATTTTCGCTCCCCAACCCGTATCCGACCCATGACCCAATGCTCGGCCGCCCCGCCAGCTGCGCCCCGGTCTGGCAAAAGGTGATCGCCGGATCATGGTTGATCGCCTCGGTGTTCATCGTGCGGATCATGCAGAAGTCGTCCGCGTGTCGCGCCATGTTCGGCAACAATTCGCTGAACCACATCCGCGACTCGCCGTGCTGCGCGAATTGAAACGCCGACGGCGCGACTGGAAACTTCGCCTGCCCCGATGTCATCGTCGTCAACCGCTGGCCCATGCGGATCGACGCCGGCAAATCCTCGCCGCGCCGCGCCTCCATCGCCGGCTTGGGATCGAACAAATCCATCTGCGACGGCGCACCCGACTGAAACAGGTAAATGATCCGCTTCGCCTTCACCGCGTGATGCGGCAAGCCTTCGAGCCCGCCGATCGCCAACTGCCCGGAAGCGGCGCTACCAGCCGCCCCGCCGCTCGCTCCGCCAGCCGCCCCGCCGGTCTCCGCCGCCCCTGCCGCTTGATTGAGACCTCGACTGGAACCGGCCGATTCGGCCAACAACCCACCCAAGGCCGCCAACCCGACAGCCCGACAACCGCTCGTCAAGAACGTCCGACGCGCCGCCATTTCCATTTCATTCGTCCAATCTGTCATGGATAGAGTCCTATAGTGCGGGATGTGGGTGGCGGGTGGCGGGTGGCGGGATGTGGGTGGTGGGTAGGAGGTTGATGGGTGGTGGGTGGTGGGTGGTGGGAAGGAGGTGGCGGGGCTTCAGTTTTCAGTGGTTCGAATGCGATTGCCGTTTGGGTGCAAAAAATCTTCGACTTCGAAAAGACTCGAGCATTCGATCGTCACGCATCACCCGTCACCCGTTACTCTCTCGTCACGACTTCGTCCAGGTTGAGTAAGACGTTGGCGGCGAGCGTGTAAGCGGCGAGCTCGACGGGGTCGACACCGGCGAGCGGTTTGGATTGTCCAAAGGCGATGAGCCGCGTTGAGGCGTCGCCGGCGTTTTTCAGTCGCTGCTGGTCGTCTGCCAAGCCTTCCTTGAGAATCCGCAATTCATCCGAGTCTGGCACCCGGCCGACGGCGAGCCGAAAGCCGTAGGCCAGCCGGCTGTCGGACGTAGCGCCGCCGTCGGCGATCATGCGTTCGCCGAGTTTTCGGGCGGCTTCGACATAGGTGATTTCGTTGAGCAGCGCGAGGGCTTGCAACGGCGTGTTCGTTCGCGACCGTTTGACGGTGCAGATTTCCCGATTGGGAGCATCGAAAAGCAACATCGTGGGCGGCGCGGCCGTACGCTTCCACACGGTATATAAAGTGCGTCGATAAAGCCCGTCGCCTTCGTCGCTCTTATAGTTTCGCAGATCGCCATAGCGGCTCGTTTCATCCCAGACTCCATCTGGCATATAAGGACGAACGCTCGGACCGCCCACTTTTTCCACCAACAGACCGCTCACCGCCAGCGCCTGGTCGCGGACTAATTCCCCGGGCAGGCGGAATCGCGGACCGCGGGCGAGCAGCCGGTTTTCGGGATCACGCTGAGCCAGCTCGGAGGTGACTCGCGACGACTGTCGATACGCGGCGCTGGTGACCAGCAGCTTTTGGAACGCTTTCATGTCCCACGGTTGCGCCGGACGGCCGGCGACGGCGGGCGAAGCGACCGGCCGCATAAACTCGGCCGCCAGCCAGTCGAGCAACTCGGGATGGCTCGGGAACTCGGCTTGCGATCCAAAGTTTTCGGTGGTCTTCACCAAGCCCAGCCCGAAGAATCGTTCCCAGGCTCGGTTCACCCAGACGCGGGCGGTGAGCGGGTTGCTTGGGTCGACAATCCATCGCGCGAGCCCGAGCCGGTTCAGCGGTTCGCCGGCGGGCAGGGGGGGAAGAACTGCGGGCAGACCGGCGGTGACCGCATCGCCGCGTTTGTCGTATTGTCCCCGGACCAAAATGAACGCTTCACGAGGCTTATCAAGTTCCTTCATGACCATGGCGTTGGGTATCGTCGCGCGGAGGTCGGCCAGCGACTTTTTCGCCGCCGCCACCGCCGACTCGGCGGCCCTCACCGGACTATCGACGTTGGCGCGGAAGAATTTCTCGAGCCCGGTCCGCTGTTCCGCCGTGCGTTTCGCCGGTTCGACGGCGAGAATCGCGGCCAAGTTGGCGGGGAAGGCCGAGCCATCCAGTGATACGGTGCTGGCGGCCAACGAAGTGCGCGACACGCGGAAACGGCCGATGCCGTGCTGGCCCAGCGACTCGTGCCGCAGCCGCACGGTCAAGATCGCGTCGGCGGGGGCGGTGAGCGGCGTCTCCAGCAGAAACATCGCGCGGCGCGGCAAGCGCCTCGTCGGATCGTTTCCGTCGATCGCCCAGCCGCGTTGGCGGTTGCCGCGCACCGTGTTCTCGATTTCCCAGCCCGGCTGCGAATACGACGCGA
>JBJTOW010000054.1:0-3167 GCA_046074805.1 Planctomycetota bacterium
TTCGACGACCAGATTGCGGGGAACACCGATAAACGCCTGCGCCGCATCGGTCCCGAAATCTACGGCAACCGACTGACCGGAAACTCGGTGAACGGCCTGTTCGTGCGGATCGAGACCAATCTCGGCGCGCCGCTCGACAAGCTCGATGTGACCGCGCGCTTTGACGACACCGACATCACGCACGTGATCACGGAAAACCTGATTATCACGGGCAACGCCGGCGGAGCGGTTGACAATGGGGCTGGACCAGTGGCCCGCGCAAGCGGCCGTTTGCAGGTCGATCCGGGCCTCGTGGTGAAGTTGGGCAAGTCGCGGATCGAGGCGGAACGCGGTTCGGCCTCCGTCATCGCGGAAGGCACGACCAGCCGGCCGGTCGTCTTCACGTCGCTCAACGACGACAGCTACGGTGGCGGCGGCACGTTCGACACGAATGGCGACGGCTCCACGGCGGTCGGCGCTCGTGGCGACTGGGGGGGCTTCCTCTTCAGCCAGGTTTCCAGCGGCAGCTTCGACCACGCGGTGATCACCTTCGCGGGCGGCCGCACGCCGATCGAAGGCGATTTCGCGAACTTCGCGCCGATCGAGGTCCATCAAGCCAAACTGCGCCTGGCGAATAGCCGTCTGGAAAACAACGGTAGCGGCGCCGACAGCGGAAACCGCAATGGCCGGACCAACAATGTTGGCAGCACGATCTTCGTGCGAGGCGCCCAACCGGTCATCGTCAATAACCTTATCCAAGACAACGCCGGTCCCGCGATCCACATCAACGTCAATTCGCTCGACGCCGTCAATCGCAAAGATCCGGGACGCGCCACGGGCGCCGTCGACGCCTTTACCGATTTCAGCGACAACTACGGCCCGCTGATTCGCCTCAACAAGCTGGAAGACAACGCGTCCAACGGCTTGGAAATCCGCGAAGACGAGTTGACGACGGAAAGCGTCTGGGACGACACGGACATTGTGCACATCGTCCGCGGCGAGATCGAGGTCGCGACCAGCCAAAACCACCACACCTACAGCGGTCTGCGGTTGCAGAGCAGCGCCGAGGCGAGCTTGGTGGTGAAGCTGTCCGGGGCGAACGCCGGCTTCACGGTCAATGGCGAATTGCATGAGCTGGACGACCGCATCGGCGGCGCGGTCCAAGTGCTGGGAACGGTCGGCCACCCGGTCATTCTAACGGCGCTGACCGATTGCAACGTTGGCGCCGGCTTCAAGCCCGACGGGCGCCCGCAGACCGACACGATCACGGGTGGCGCTTGCGGTTCGTCGGTGGTCACGGTCGCTCCGGGTTTTGCCGACGTGCTCGTCGTTATCGACGAATCGGGCTCGATGCGGCAATTGCAGGCCTTTACCGAGCAGTTGATTCCCACTTTAGAAACGGCTCTTGTCGGCGGGGGAATAGGCAACGGTACTTTCGGAACGAATCGCTATGGTTTGATCGGCTACGGCGGTCCGAACCAGGCCCAGGATGGCTTTTCTTACACGGTTGGCACCGGGCAGTGGGGAACATCGACCGAGTATGTCACGGCAGCGCAAACGCTTCGCACGACCAATGGAGCTGCGGACGGCTATCGTGGGCTCGACTTCGCCCTCGCGAATTACGCGTTCCGTGGTGCCGCCGCCAAGTTCATCATTTTGGTCACCGACACCAACCGCGAGCAGTTCGGAGGTTCCACGCTCAGCAGTTCCACAACATCCAGCTTGCTGGCGAAGTTGAGCGCCGCTGACATCACTTTGCAGACAATTGTCAATGCGCGGTTCCTGGATGGCTCGAATAACGTCGCGCTCGCCGTGGATTCGACGGGAACAGCGTTTTTGCCGGATGGCTTGGGCGGCTATACGACCGCGGCGGGTGGCCGAGCCGATCCCACGTTTAGCACGGGCGGCGGATTTGGTGGCGGTGGCGCCGCGAAGACGGCCGACATCATCAATTCGTATATCAATCTAGGTTGGGGAACGGGCGGTATCTCCGGCTCGATCACGCCGATCGCCGGCAACCCTCTCGACCAATCGAGTTTCGCGAACGCCTTCACCGACAGCATCGTGTCGCAAACCCAGGAGCCGGTCTCCAGTAACCCGGGCGAATGGCGCAGTATCCAACTGGGCCAGTACAGCAACGACCGCAACGTGGCAACGGTCACCGAGCGGGAACCGACGATCCTCAAGGGGAATGACGACAACCGCACGCCAGCCACCGCTCAGGATTTAGGCGTCCTTGCGCCAGACGAAAAGAGCGGCGACGAAAATCGGCGACTTGGCTTCGAAGTGCTTGGGCGAATCGCCTACGACGCTCCGTCCGACATGGACGTTTACAGCTTCACCGGAACCGCCGGCACACCGGTTTGGATCGATATCGATCGCACCGATAGCGCGCTCGACACTCGCGTGGAACTGGTGAACTTCAGCGGCACTTCCCTCGCTGGCTCCGATAACTCGCTGAACAATTCAAAGTTCACCGGCAACGTGGCGACGCTGACCGGTATTGCCCAGCCGATGATGCAAAACGTCTTCCTGAGCGAGGACAACTATTCGCTCAACCAAAAGGACGCCGGATTTTACGCGATTTTGCCCGGTACGGCTGGCCAGACCGGCACCTACTTCGTCCGCGTCTCCAGCGACGGCAAGACATCCGGCCATTATCAACTTCAAATCCGTTTGCGCCAGCAGGATGAGGAACCGGGGTCGACGATCGACCGCGCGGATATCCGCTACGCGACGACCGGCATTGAGGTGATCGGTTTGCCGGCTCGTTCGAATCTGGCGGCGGAATCGGGTGAAAATGGCGACGCGCCGGCGAGCGGTGCGGCCGGTCAAAACCTTGGCAATTTGATGCAGAGCGACCGGAACACGGTCAGTGTCGGCGGGCAGCTCAGCAATGGCGCCGATGTCGATTGCTACCGCTTCGATTTGACTGTTCAGCAAATTCAGCGTATCCCGGGCGTCAATGCCAATACGACTATCCAGTGGCCGATGACGTTCGACGTGGATTACGCGGACGGTTTGGTCCGTCCCGATTCCACGCTCTCCGTCTACGACTCGGCGGGCCGTCTGATTCTGGTCGGACGTGAAAGTGCCATTGCCGACGATCAGCCCGCCTCCTCGACGACTTTGAGCCTCGACGACTTGTCGCGCGGGTCCGTCGGCAAGCTTGATCCGTTCATCGGGCC
>JBJTOW010000055.1:0-8905 GCA_046074805.1 Planctomycetota bacterium
GCCAGCACGTAAACCAGCGACGGCATCGACATCAGGATGGCGTCGAGCGACTGGTGGAGCCAGCCGACCAAAGCGATGCTGCTCACGGCGCTGATGCCGCCCACGAAGAAAATGATGATCGTCGCGGAAATCGTGCGGAAACAGAGATAGGCGAGAGTGACGCCAAGGATCACGCAGAGCGACACGAGCCGCATCAGCGTTACGGATCCCTCTTCGTCGATCGCCACGTTATCGACCGTCGGCCCGCCCAGATGGAATTCCTGGGTCGCGACTCCGCTCAATGCCGCGTAGTCGTACAACCGTCCCAGCGGCTTGCCCATAAGCCCGCGGCCGATCACCCGGTGAAGATCGATCGCCGCCTCGTCCGACAAGACGATCATGAAACAGGTCAGATCGCTGCCTTTACCAAACAAGCTGCCTTCGATCCGCCGCCGAGCTTCCTTTTCGTTGCCTTCCAGAACTCCACCCGGGCCGGTCAATCCAGCCATTACGGTCGGACCAGTCGTCACGGAACGGAACAGTTGGGCATCGAGCCGCCTTGGATCCTCGTAGTACCAAGGACCATCCACCGGCCCGAAGCTGGTGACCAACTTCCCTTCCACTTCGCCGCCCGCCATCGACCGCCATATCTTGGCCGCCATCGCGCCCACCGGCGACTTGCCACCCGACCACTCGTACAACATTCCGTCCGGCGTCAAGAAGTACCAGAGCCCGTTTTTTCCCTCAACCCACTTCTCGTCGCGATTACCCCAGTTACGGTGGTCGTTCCCCGTGAAGTACAGCCCCAACTTGTCGCCGACATACTCGTGGCGACGTTGCAGTGAAATGTTGTGCAAGGAGCGTTCCTGCGCCGCTGCGGTCGCCTCTGCGGTCGCCTCTGCGGTCGCCTCTGCGCCGGCGATGGCGTTGCGAGCCGCGTTCGGCGTGCCGCCAGCATCCGTGTCGCCGCCAGAGTTCGCCTCGCCGACAGCATCCGCCTCGCCGCCAGAGTTCGCCTCGCCAACGGAAATCGACCCACTGCTGGCGAACTCGCCTGAGCCGGCAACGGCGGTGCCGTTCGCCTCGGCGTCCAAGCGCGCCTGCACGGATGGAGGCACCTGCGGGGTCAGCCACCGTAGCATCGCCTTGTAGCTTTCGTCGTTCTCCCGGCAATTCGGCCAACTAGCGACAATGAAGCGTTCGCCGAGAAAATGCTTCCAAAACCACGCCATCTCGCGGGTTTCCACAAAGGTGGAAGGAAGCCAATCGCGGACATCGTTCTTCATCGACTGGACCGACACCCGCGCGCCCCGCAGGGTGAATGGCACGATGAAAAACACGATCATCAAGATCGGGAGCGCCCACCGACCGAAAAATGTCTGCTTCATGGCTATCAGATGTCCCGGTGACGACAAGCCGCTGCCGTCCGTGCCGCTTCATGTCCGCACGGAAAGCAGGATTTCGACCCAAGTTTTAACGGACGGGCGCGCGAATCCCAACCCGGCAAGGAAAATCGGTCGCCTCTAACGAAGAAGTTCGACCACCACACGACACGATCGTTAAAGTCCCCGCCCATATCGCTTTGGCGAAAACCGCATGTTGCCCGCAGAGCCCCTGGCGGTCCAAGCACCTTCCAGACCTCCCAGATTGCCAGGTTGCCGTCAAACCGTGGCAGAATCTTCCGATCACGGACTCTGTATGATCCATGCAGCCCAAACGCTCCCACCCCAAGCGTGAGCTGCCAGCACCGGATCGTGGCAAGAAGAAATTTCCGAAAAACATGCAATGTTTTGAGCGGGCAGGGGGAACGGAGTGGCTCGCGGCTCGCGCTTTGTCCCATCAAAAAGTGGGGATGGCACGCCGCGAATCAATCGTCCCGATTCATTTCTCGACACGTATGGCGACGGACTGGAAGTCCGTCGTACGGGTAAATTCAGAGTAGACGCTGATTAGAACTGGACTTCGTTCGCGTTGCGAGGTCCACGCGGCGAGACCACCCGAGCGACCGGAAACTAATCGAGTTCCCGCAGCCGATTTAGATCGGTCTGTCGGCCAACGACCACCAGCAACTGGTCGTCCGTCAACCGAAACTCGCCGTCCGGAAACATGTGCAGTTTGCCGCTGAGCGCGTCCTTCACGCCGACCACCGAGATGCCAAACGACTTGCGGAGGTTGGCTTCGCGGAGCGTCGCCCCGGAGAGGCTGGTGGGAGTCGTGATTTCGGCGAAACTGTACTCGGGGTCGATCTTCATGAAGTCGACGACGTTGGGCCACGTCATCCGGTCCGCGAGTTCCATCGCGATCTCGATTTCCGGGAAGATCACGCGTTCCACGCCCAAGCTCTTCAGCAACTTGGCGTGGTCCTGCGTGATTCCCTTGACGATGATCCGTTTCGCTCCAAGTTCCCGGGCGTGCAACGCGCACAGCAGCGAGGGCGTGATGTTTTCGCCCAGGCTGATGAAGACCGCGTGCGAGTTTTGAAGGCTCAGTTCCTTGAGCGAATCGGACTCGGTCACGTCCGCAATGACCGCTTCGTAGAGCAGATGCTTCAGGTCGTCGACACGTTCGGGATCGGAATCGACCCCGGTGACACGACAGCCGTTTTGGCACAGTTTGGTCGCCAGCGCGGTGCCAAACGACCCCAAACCCAAGACCACAAATCGCCGAGTGTCGGCCATAACTTTCCCTTAGGGCGCGGTTTCGACGCGATAGAGATTCGCAGCGCCGCGAATCAACAGCGCGCGGCCGGTCACGGCGTAAGACGCGAGAGTGCGTTCACCCAGACTGCTCTTGGCGAGCACTTCGTACGTAGCGCCGGCCCGCACCACCGTCGTATCGCCTTCTTCGCTCTGAAAATAGATTTTGCCGCCAGCGTGGAGCGGCGACGCCGAGTAGTTGCCGCCGAGTCGTTCCTGCCAGATCTCGGCGCCCGTTTTGGCGTCGAGGCAAGTGGCCACGCCGCGGTCGGAAACCATGAACAGCCAATCGCCCACCGCCAGCAGGGACGGTGTATGGGGCGCACCTTTCTTCACCACCCACGCGACATGCGAATCGGTGACGTCGCCGGTGCCTCCCGGACGGATCGCCATGACGGACGGCGAGTCATAACCCGTGCCGATGTACAGCAGTCCGTTGGCGAAAATCGGCCGTGGGATCACCGAGTAGCCCTGGTAACGAACTCGCCAAATCTCCTTGCCGGTCGCGGCGTCGAAAGCCCCGACGGAATTCGAACCAGGGCTGATAATCTGCGGTTGACCGTCGACTTGGATCACCAGCGGCGTGCTGAAGGAGAATTTCTTGGGAGCATCGGAGTCGCGGATTGTCTTCCACCGCAGTTCGCCCGACTTTTGGTCCAGAGCGGCGAGGAACGGATCGGCCGCGCCGTCGGCGCTGAAGACCAGCACGTCCTGGGCGAGTGCCGGAGTGCCGCCATTTCCGTGAACGGGAGAGTAGCCAAGTTCCTTGTTCCGCCATTTCACCTTGCCGTCCAGTCCCAGGCACGCCGTGCCCTGATGGCCAAAATGGACGAACACCGAGTCGCCGCGAACGACCGCCGTGGGGCTGGCGTGGCTGTTTTTGCCGTGAATCCGTGGCGCATCCTTGGTTTGCTGGAAAACTTCCGCATCCCAACGCGGTTTGCCGGTCGCCACATCGTACGAAAGCACCCGCAGCGACAGTGGCTGACCGGCGTTTCCGGCCGGCGCGTCTCCCTCAACAGGCACGGCGGAAGTAACGATGACTTGGCCGTCGACCACGACGGGCGAGGACCAGCCCAACCCGGGGACCGGCTGCTTCCAGGCCACATTCCGAGTCGCCGACCACTCGACCGGTAATTCCCTATTGTCCGCGTGGCCCTGCCCCGTGGGACCGCGAAAATCGAGCCAGTTTGAATCGGGAGCGGCCGCCGGCACCAAGCCGGCCAGCAAAACCACCAACGAATGAATCATCGTTTTCTCCTTTGCGACCCGCACGATCATATCCAGTCGACAGCCTTGTCTGAGCGCGGGCTTCGAAGAAATCTTGAGGGAATCATTGCGGATTGGACGCAATTCGGCATAATAACTCGCCGCTGAGGTTGGAACTGAGGTCCCGACGGGCTGGTAGAGGGGATTCTACTGGTTCGTCGGTCTGAGAGAGGCGTGCGGTTCCAATCAGTGAACGGAGTTCCTTTGGCTTAAACATCGCGGCCCTCGGCCCCCTCGCGTTGCCCCACTCACGCTTGGTTCCCGTCGCCGGATTTTGGGATAGATATGACGATTGACTTGACGTTCGTGAGCACTTTCGCAGTGATGCTGCTCCTGGCTTTGACCTGATGACCGACACTTTGCGTTGGCGGTACTAGTATCCCCGCGCAGTGAATCGTCCGGTGCATTGGCAATGTTTCACTCTCGGGGCATGACGGACTTGCTCGTTCGTCACAAATCCTTCTTGGGACGCAGCGGGCGATTGATCTGAGTCCACGCCCCAATTCTTCCGCTCGTCCAGTCTCCGCGGCCCGCACACTGTTCGTCGGCCGCCTCTCGACCGGCTCATGCTCTGTCAAAGCAAATCGTCGGCGGTCCCATCTTCCGCTGATGCACGACTGGACAGTTTTAATCCGTGGTACTCGCCGATTTCCCATGCCGCGAATTGGTCGCTGTAATGCGGGGTGTTCGCGTGGCCGGATTGGCTCTGGCCATCCACGGCCCAAACATGGTCGGTGCCTAAGTCGGTGATGAACCGATAACCAGCGCCGGTGTTCGCCAACCAGTCGGGACCGCTACCCGTGTTGCAAACAGTGATCATGTCGCCTTTCACGGCGCGCCCGCCATGATCGAGCAAGCGCCCGAGGTCGCCACGGTGCGAGAGAACATGCCGCAGCGGCAATCGATGCAGTCGCCCCCAAGACCACCCCGCCACATCGCGGCCAAACCGCTGCGTCAGTTCCGCGATTGTCACGGTGAAGGCCCGCCACGCGGCCGCGCGGCGTTGCGAGTCCGATTCGAACCAACCGAGCGGATCGGCGGCGAGCAAGCGGTTGGCCACACCCTCGGCTTGTTTGGCACACAGATCAGCGGCCGCCGGCTCGAATCGCGCGCCGGCCACCGCTCGAGCCCATTTGCTGAAGAACACATTGAAGATCGACGGCGCCGGCGAGTCCGCTTCGACATGGCCATCCCAAGCACGCAGGGTGGCGACGGCCGTTTGCAGCAGTTGCATCGTCGCGGCGTCACTGGGCGGAATCCCCGCAGTTCCGACGACACCGGCCAACTGACTGCTAGACGACTGACTGCTAGACGACTGGCTGCTAGACGACTGGCTGCCGGCGGGCTCGTTGTCGGCGTCCGCCGGGTCATTCGCGCGCGTGTCGCTTAGCGCCGCGAGATTCGCTTGTAGCAATTCGACCAATGGCGGCAAACATTCCGCAGCGCGGAGGCTGAGCGTGTCGTGTTGGATCTGGCGGAAATCATCCAGCGACATGGAGCCGCCGGCGCCAGTGGCGGCGTCGCGGGCGATCAACGCTTCCAGACGCTCGCGGATTCGACGAGCCCGATGGCCACTGATCCACGTACCGAACAGCGGGAACGGGTAGTCGCCAGCGGCGAGGCGGTTATTCGCCGATACCAACCAACCGCGAGCCGGGTTGATGGCGTGGGGCATCGCGGCGAACGGTATCAAGCCTTGCCATTGCTGGCCGGGATCCCAGCCCGCGCGATAGCCGCGTTCGGCCGTCGCGCGGAGCGGGATGCGGCCGGATGTCTGCACGGCGATTGTTCCTTCGGAGTCGGCGACGACGAGATTGAAGGTGGGAACATGCCAGGGACGGACCGCTTCGCGGAATTCGTCAACGGAGCGCGAGCGATTCATCGCCAGCAGCGCGGTGAGCCAGCCGCCGTGGGAGGCGCCTAGCCAGCGCAGGGAAACGGGGCCAGTACGGTCGGCCGGTGGCGGCAACAAATCGTCGACCAGCGGACCGTTGCGGGAAAACCGCACAGGCAACACGATATCGTCGCCGCCGCGAACCGTGATGGTTTCCACCAGTTGCCGAGCTGGCTCCCATTGTTCGCCGAACAGAAAGCAACCTGGATGGTCGGCGTCGGTGCGTTCCTGATACAGATCGCGTTGGGAACAAATGTTGTTGGTGATGCCCCAGGCCAACGTTGGAGTGCGACCGATCATGATCGCGGGGATGCCCGCATAAGCGGCGCCCGCGATATGCGTATCGCCCGCCTCGATGCGCGCCTCATACCAGCAAGAAACAGCCTCGAACGCGATATGCGGGTCGCTGGCGACCATCGGTTTGCCGGAGCGCGTGTGTCGTCCGGCCACAACCCAATTGTTGCTGCCGGTCGCTTCACCCGCGCCGAGCGTTCCACCCACACGGTCGGCAACGTTGGCGGGTCCACTTCCAGCCGCTCCGATTTCCCGCGCCAACTCGCGATACGCTTCGGCGGGAACGATCGACTCGTCATCGGCCTCGCCCAGACAGAACTCCTCGTAAAGCGGTCCGTCGCCCAGCGCTCGCTTTGCTAATTCGGGTTGGCAAATGACGGGAAATCGCCCCGTCAAATACCATTGGAACTCGACTTCAATCGACATGCTGTCGAGCGGACTCCATGGCGATGGTTGGTAGTCGAGCAGATCGAATTCGATCGGAAGTCGTTCGCCCGCTTGCCGGATCCAAGCGTTCACGCCCGCCGCGAACCATTCCAGATGGTCGCGGGTGGCCGCAGGCAGTTCCTTCAATGACTCGGCGGCGATGCGATTGATACCGACCGTCCGAGCCAGTCGATCGTTGGCAAGCCCCTCGGGGCCGAGGATTTCAGCCAGCCGTCCTTGGCCTTTGCGACGCAGGTAATCGAGTTGGAATAGCCGATCCTGAGCGATCGCGTATCCAAAGCCAAACCAGCCGTCGGCTTTCTCACTCGCTCGAATGAACGGAATGCCCCAACGATCCCGCTGGATCTCGACGGTGTCTTGAACACCACGGAGCACCACGCGTTCCATTTGTGGAGCGCGGCATTGCGATTCGCGACGCCACCAGTCGTCGAACGCCGCCGCGGACCACCCCAAGGTCCGCCGCACGCTCTCGATCGACTCGCCGCTCCCCAACCGACGTAGCAGATCCCGGTTCGAACTCGGCGACATGCGTCCCTCTCCCCGTCGCTCGACATGGAACGCGACGTGTGTGAAACCAAGTTCGCGGTTAGCCGATCCGCTACGGCAATACGCCCCAGATTTCCGCCAGCAAGGCATGGATCTCGGGTTCGTCGCGTTTTAGTTCGGCGCGTTGGAACGGATAGAAATCGTTCATGCCGAAGTATGCTTCGGACATTTCCGCGAAGAACTCCATCTGGTTGGTCAACGCGTAATGCTTTATCGCCTTGCCATCGATGTGCAGCACTTCCCGCCACTTCTTGGCGTCGACCGTGCGTTGCCACGCCGCTTTGATCCGCGGTTCCTCGAAGCTCAGCTCGCGGTCGTGGAAGGCGTGGGCCAATTCATGGAGCACCGCCCACGGCTGTTGCCGGTGATGACGCGGGTTGGCGAAGCTATGCGCGACCGGAATGTGGACGCCTCGAGCCAGCTTCTCCGCATAGCCGTTGTCCTTCAGCCAACCAGCGCTCGGATGGTACTGCATGGCTTTGAGGGCGCCATGGTTGAGGTCGAGCCAAATCGGCACAGCGCGGAGTTTTTCCAAGCGGTCGGCGGGCGTGATCATGGCGATCTCGTACAGGCGATCGCCGAGCAACCGCAGTGACCGCTTTCCAAGATCTTCGTGGGGTTCGGCGACCAGCCTCGCATCGAGCCACACCGTCCACCCTTCCAGTTCGCGACGCTCGTGGGCCGCGGGACGATCAGCCTTGTTCGCGGCCGGTTCGGGTTCGGCGGCGCCCGCCACTTGGAGCGAACTTTCCAAGGCGAAACCCACAATAGCGGCCACAATGACGGCCGCGAGACCCAACATGGCGATGGGGCGGAATCGAGTCGATTTCATGCTTCGGATCGCTTGCGAAGGACAAGAATAGTGTCGCTCATTTCGTCGCTGAGCCGCAGAGGATTGGACAGGTCGTAATTGTAGTCGAACACGTCGAGCAGTTCGAATTCGGGAACTTTAGCCAGCAGCCCGCGTAGCTGGCGGGCGGTGTAGGTGCGCAGGTTGAACTCGGTGACAAGCTTCAAATCGCCTTTCGGGCGTTTGACGAGCAAGTTCACGCGGATCGACTCGAGCCGCTTCCGCAGATCCGTGCCGGTGACGCGGAAGGTGTAAACGACCTTCGTCTTGCCTCGCTCGGCCCGCCAACGCTCGGTGCATTCCAAGGCCGCGTCGGGGGGCAACAGGTGCAAACCGAGCAAGTACAGTCCGCCCGGGTTCAACGCCGCCGACACCGCGCGGAAATGGTTCTCCGCCGCCGTTTCGGTCAACAGATGCCGGAAAGTGCTAAACGTGTTGAACGCGCAATCGACAGGCCGTTTCAACTGGAAATCGGACATGTCCGCTTCCAGGATTTCAGCCTTCCAACCGCGTTTACTGAGTCGACCGCGGAGAAACTCGAGCGATGGCACGTTCAGATCCAGGCCAGCCATCCGATAACCGCGGCGAGTCATCTCCATGACCAGTCGGCCACTGCCGCAACCGGGCTCGAGCATGCGTTTGACGGGGCGGCCCGCGTACTTTGCGCACGCCGCCTCGATGAAATCGGACTCCGGCTTCGTGTCCTCCGCGAACGCCAATTCCCAGTATTGCGGGTAGTCGTACCAGTTATCCACGGCTGTCTTCACTTTCCAGGCGGTATTCGGGAACCGCGCGAGTTCACTCGCGCGGAAGAAACGGGTTTCGTGCGTGCAGCCGCAACGGTCGAGTTGGCGGACGTTGGGGTAGCGGCAACCGGTGCGGCGACGGCGGCCGGGGCTGAAACTGGAACGGATCGGCCCCGCGAGTTCG
>JBJTOW010000056.1:0-2854 GCA_046074805.1 Planctomycetota bacterium
CCGTCGACGAGTTACGGTTGACGTGCGATTACGCGTTCCAGGTCGTTCCGCTCGTTGGTCGTTTCGCTCGTTGGTCGTTCCGCTCGTTGGCCGTTCGCGTTAATGACGTGGCGTCCGTGGGGAAAGCGGTGCCTTCGGCCCCGCACTCCAAAGAGGGCAGCTTGGAACCGCAACTAACTTGTGCCTAAGGCGATGCGGTTCGCGGCGTTCAGCAACGCTTTCACGGTCGCTTCCACAGAGTCGGTTGAGACTCCGCGGCCGCGGTACGTTTTGCCTTCGTGCTCGATTTCCAGCGTGACATCGGCTTGCGCGTCATGCCCAAGGCTTGTGCTCCGCACCTGGAAATCCTTGCAGTGCAGCTTCAGCCCCGTGATTCGCTCGGCGGCGAGAAACGCGGCGTCGATCGGACCATCGCCATCGGCCGACTCTTCGGTGACTTCGTGCGCGCCGCGGCGGAGGGTGAGCCGCGCGAGCGGCCTTCGGCCCGATCCCGAAGCGACTTCAAAGGCGACCAGTTGCCATTCGTCGCGCGGCGATTCGCTCAGCCGACCCTCGATCATTGCGATCAAATCGCCGTCATAGACTTCTTTCTTCTTGTCGCACAACCGCTTGAAGTCGTCGAACACTCGTTGCAGCTGATCGCCTGTCAGTTCGAAGCCCAACGCTCGGGCGCGATCCGCCAGAGCCGCTCGACCGCTATGCTTCCCCAGCACCAAGTCGGTTTTTTGAAAACCGACATCCTCGGGCGCCATGATCTCGTAGGTGCGGCGTTCCTTCAGCATTCCATCCTGATGGATACCCGCCTCATGGGCGAATGCGTTGCGGCCTACGATCGCCTTGTTCCGCTGGACCTGCATGCCGGTGATCGACGACAGCAGTCGGCTGGTGGGAACCAACCGCCGCGTGTTGACCGACGTTTCGCAGCCATAAAAATCTTGCCGCGTGCGAAGCGCCATGACGACCTCTTCCAAGGCGCAGTTGCCAGCCCGCTCGCCAATCCCGTTGATCGTGCATTCGATCTGTCCGGCGCCGTTCTCCACGCCTGACAGGCTGTTGGCCACCGCCAAGCCCAGGTCGTTGTGGCAATGGACGCTGATCACGGCGCGGTCAATATTCGGCACGCGGTTTCGCAGCATGGCGATGGTCGCGCCCATCTGTTGCGGTGTCGCGTAGCCGACCGTGTCGGGAATATTGACGGTGGTCGCCCCCGCCTCGATCGCCGCCTCCACCACTCGGCACAGAAAATCATGCTCGGTCCGCGCCGCGTCTTCCGGCGAGAACTCGATATCGTCGCAGTGCCGCTTGGCCCGTTGCACGCCGGCGACGGCCCTCGCGACGATTTCGTCAGTTGTCATCCGCAGTTTGAATTCACGGTGGATAGCGCTCGTGGCGAGGAACACATGGATCCTCGGCCGGATAGCGTATTGCAACGCTTCCCAGGCACGATCGATATCGGCGTCATTGCAGCGTGCTAAACCGCAGACGACCGGTCCGCGAATGGTGCGGCTAATCTCCCGCACCGCTTCGAAATCGCCGGGAGACGCGATCGGAAAACCGGCCTCCATGATGTCGACACCCAGCTCCGCCAACGCCCCGGCCATCTCCAACTTCTCAGCCAGATTCATACTGCAACCCGGCGACTGTTCGCCGTCACGGAGCGTGGTGTCGAAAATCAAAACGCGGCGTGGAGAGGCCATGGCGGGATTCCTTCGATCAAGCGATTCGCGAAGCCCAAGTGGAGAACGAAAAGATAGGAAACAATCAATGGTCCAACGTCGAAAACGAAAAAACCCCGAAGCTTGCAAGCCCCGGGGTCTGGGATAGTATCGATTGGCGATGAGCGCACGACCCCTATGGCTTGCCCAAAGCAAGCAACGGCAAAAGCAATAGGGTTCCAAGCTGTTTCGTCATGATGAGCAACTTTATGCCAACATCCGACCAAGGTCAAGCCTTGCCGGCCCCGCTATGGCAAATAGACAAACTCCTTGACGTTCCATAGCACGTGTCCGAAGTCGGCGAGCACCCGCGGGTCGCGTCGGGCGGCGGCGGCGTCCAACTGGTATTCGGCTCCTTGCGTCTCCATAAACTCCACGGCCGACGTCAGCTCGTCGCTGGACGGCGGCCGTCCCAACGCGTCTTCATACATCCGCTCAATCCGCCGCTCGGCCGCTGCGTCGCCGTCGGCGAGCACGCGTTCCGCCCATTTCCGCGACTGTTCCAAAATGAACGGGTCGTTCATCAGGATCAGGGCCTGGGCTGGCACATTGGAAGTGTTTCGCGCCCCGACCGTGCTAAACGGAATCGGCGCGTCGTAAGCGATCATCATGGGCGAAAGGAAATTGCGGCGGACCTCGAGGTACAGGCTGCGCCGTCCGCCGCCGTCGAGCGGCCCGCTGCCGCCGGGCCGGCCGCGTCCCTGCATGAACGGCGTCAGGTGGACCGGGACGCTCCGACCGTACAAGGCTGGATCGAGCCGGCCGGAAATCCGTAGCACGGCGTCGCGAATCGCTTCACCCTGCAACCGACGGATATTTTGGCGGTGCAGCAGCAGATTCTGTGGATCGACCTCGTCGCCCTTGCCGTCCGGGGCGCTCGACATGCGGTACGAACGGCTCAGCACGAGCGTTCGCAACAGCCTTTTCCACGACCATCCATCCGCGACGAAACGGCTTGCCAAGTGGTCGAGCAGTTCGGGGTGCGCTGGCGCCTGTCCGAGCACGCCGAAGTTGTCGACCGATGGCACAATGCCACGGCCAAAGAGATGGTGCCACGCGCGATTGACGGCGACCCGCGCGGTGAGCGGGTTGCCTGGGGCGACGATCGCCTCGGCGATCCGCAGTCGTCCGCTGCCACG
>JBJTOW010000057.1:0-7595 GCA_046074805.1 Planctomycetota bacterium
CCCAACTTCCGCAGTTCGGGGTCAAAATGGGTCGTTTTTCGGGTTTTTTGTGGTCGTAAGTGGTTGGCTGCCTTAGCGGGCGGGGTCGAAAAGGCGTTGTAGTGCCAACCTACTCTCTTGAGGTCTGTGATTTTGGTGGGAAGATCAAAACCGTCTCAAGGAGCTGGGCATGTACCTTCGTTACACGACGATTCGCAAGAACGGCAAGGTTCACAAGTACTGGCGACTAGTGCGTTCCGTTCGCCGGGGCAGCAAGTTTCGGCAGGAGACGGTTGCTCAGCTGGGCGAACTGGACGCCGAAGGCCGGGTCGCGGCTCGGGAGCTTGCGCAGTCCTTTGGTGGCGTTGATCGTCAGCGGCGATTGTTTGAAGAAGAACCGGATGCGGCGCTGGTTCAGGTCGATGTAGGCAAGTTGCGATTGGAACGCAACCGTCGCTTTGGGGATGTGTGGGTGGCATGGAAGGTTTGGCGGGCGTTGGGGCTCGACGAATGGTTGGCGAAGCGGATGCCACGTGGACGCGAGGATATTCCCTGGGATGTTATGGCGGCAGTGCTGGTCATCGCGCGTCTCTGTGAGCCGTCAAGCGAACTCCAGATCGCCGAGGATTGGTATCGACGCACATCGCTCGATGATCTTCTTGGACTTCCCGAGGAGAAGGTTAACGACGATCGGTTATATCGGGCGCTCGATCGTTTGTTGCCACACAAGAACGAGTTGGAGCAACACATACGCGATCGGCTGGGCTCGCTATTCAAGCTCGACTACGACCTGCTCTTATACGATGTCACAAGCACCTACTTCGAAGGCCAGGCGACCGCCAACGAACTGGCGGCGCGCGGGCATTCCCGCGATCATCGATCGGATTGCAAGCAAGTGTGTATTGGCCTTGTGGTCACGCGTGAAGGCTATCCACTGGGTTACGAGATCTTTCCCGGCAATAAGCATGACTCCACGACCTTCAAAGAAATAGTAGAGCGGATGGAGCAACGTTATGGCAGCGCGGACAGAATCTGGGTGCTGGACCGGGGAATGGTCAGCGATGCCAATTTAAGCTGGCTACAAGCTCGGAAATCCCGTTACATCGTGGGAACCCCCAAGAGTCGATTGAAGAATTGCGACGCGCAATTGCTGACTGGAAAGTGGTCGCAGGTCCGCGAGGGACTGGAAGTGCAGTTGGTGGCGGCGGAGTCCGGCCAGGAGACATTTATCCTGTGTCGCAGTCAGGATCGCGTCGCCAAGGAACGCGCGATGCGCGAACGCTTTGAAGCGCGGATGGAGAAGGGTCTATCGGCGATTCAAGCGGCTTGCGAGAAACGCTCCTATCAGGTTGGAATGATCGAACGTCGCATCGGGCGCTTGCTGGCGAAGAATTCGCGCGCCACTGGATTGTACGAGGTGAAGGTCACAGCCGGTGATAGAGGTCAAGCGCGACTCACGTGGTCAAAGAAAAGCAATCAAGCGGAGACAGCGAAAAGTCGCGAGGGATGCTACGTCTTGCGCAGCAACGTCAACGACTGGTCTGCGGAGGAGCTTTGGCGCGCTTATATTCAACTGACAGAGGCGGAAGCGGCGTTTCGCATTCAAATAAGTTGAGTTGCAACTACGTCCCGTCTGGCATCAAAAGACGGATCGCGTCAAAGCGCACATCCTGATCTGCTTTCTCGCCTACGTCCTTCGAAAGACGCTGGAAGGCTGGTCCAAGCGAGCGGGACTCGGAAGCAGTGTTACCACACTCATGGAGGAGTTCGCTCGGATCGACAGCACCGACGTGGCTCTTCCCACTAGTGACGGCCGGACACTGAAAATTCGGTGCGTTGTGCGTCCTGATCAGGCCCAAGCCACTCTGCTCGATCGCCTCGGCCTGGAACTCCCCCAACGCCTCCGCCCTCTTCGCGGAATGGGCCAAATGTAGTGCCAACTTTTCGGGCGCTACCGTTGAAAAATAAGGACTTACGTGCCTTTTTGAGTCGCAACTGCGGAAGTTGGGTTAGCGGAGCGGCGTAAGCCGCCCGGTCCGCGTTCCGCTCGATGTCACCGTCGGATACGAAAAGGGGACGCGGGTCTTTTCTCCGAGGCAGTTTTACCGCTGGGTCATTGCCGTGTCGCCGAACACTAAAGGCCTCGAAACTCGCGAAATGACCCCTGTCCCCTTTTCCTGTTCGTCCCCTTTTCCTGTTCAAAATCCATCGCGGCCATCGGGCGTAGTGTTCATGGCGCTCAATCGCGTATCTGGGAAGCCGGGATCTCGTCGGTATCGGTGCGGAAGGGGCCAACAGGTAGACCGCTCGCGGAAAACAACCGACAGACCGCCCGTTGGCTCCAGGCATACCGAACCATCATTGGCTCCGGCACTTCGTCGCTCCAAACCGCCAGCGACGTTCTACGGACAATTTTGGCCTGCGCCGGCACGAATTTGCCGTCACTGCCAGCGATGACCAACCCCGACGGCTCGCCTTTAATCAACAGCGCCTCGTTGGCCGATGTGCGGAAAGCGAGCAGCATCTGAGTTCCCTCGCGTTTGGCGGATTCCAGTGTCGGCGAACCCCAGGTGAGGCCCTTCTCGCCATAGACTTCCGCCCGGGCCCAGCGTAGAGCCCGTTCAGCGATGACACGTTTTACCATGGGGTGGATATCAACATGCGGATAATCCATCGTGACGACAAAACCAGTGGCTGGAATCGCGAGATGCGCTTTGTGCTGCTGTTCTTGAATGATCGGCAACCTCGTGGGATGGTAAAGTCGGTCGGCGTTGTCCCAGCCGCAAATCTGAAAAATACAAAACGGCAATTGCGATTCGCCGAACGTCTGACGCCATGAATGAACAACTCCGGGAAATGTCTTCGCGAATGGATCTTCTTTGTCGAAATAGTTGTTTTCACCTTGGTAAAAAAAGACGCCACGCATCGCGAGGTGTCGCAACGGCCAAATCATCGCGTTGAATGGTCCCGCCGGAAAGTTTCGATCTTGCCCCGGATCGGGCTTTAGGGATGGCTTGCCCGGAAGAGGTTTGTTCGCGGATTTCGCGGCCGCCGCGCGAATTTCCCAGTCTCTCAGTTCCGCCGCCAGTTGCAGGCGGGCGCCATCCTCCGTCCACGCCGCCGCCGCGGCTTCCTTTTTATGGATCATCTCGGCCGCCTCGGGAATGGTTTCCAAGGATGCGCGGGAATTCCAGGCGGCCGCAATCGTTCCACCCCAGGAAGTATCGATAAGTCCGATGGGCACGCCGAGCTTTTCATGGAGTTGGAACGCGATGAAATAACCTAGGGCGCTGAATCCACTGATGGCGGGGTGTTTGTCCTCGGCAACAAACCATCGGCCTGTGACCACGCCATCTCCATCGCGGTTTCCGGGAACGAAATCATCCTGCGGTTGTCGCGATACTTGCTGGGGAACCGTCATGATTCGCAGCCAAGGATGGTCAGTTCCGATAACGAGGCGAGTGTCTTTGGCATTCTGCAGTCCGTCGGAATCTCCGCGCCACCACAACGGCATCTCCATGTTGCTCTGTCCGCCAAGCAACCATACCTCGCCCACCAGCACGTCCGAGATTTTCACGCTGCGGTCGACCGATGTCACCGTGAGTTCGCGCGGTTGCGACGAGGCGGCGATCGGGTCCAGGATTGCCGTCCAGGTGCCATCCGCGGTGGAAGTAGCGGTTTTGGTTTGTTCGGCAAAAGCCACTGATACCCGTGTATTCGGTTCGGTTTTGCCCCAGATTTTTACCGGCTTATCGCGCTGCAAAACCATGTGGTCGGAAAAAACCGAAGCGAGCCCAAGTTCGGCGGCGCTCACGGTTGTCGCCGAGGCGGCCAGCAATAGGCACCAAAGGATCAACGCCTTTTTCATGGTTTTTCAGTCTTAAAATCAAGAAGGAGTGAATGCGTGATCGTGCGACAAGTGGCGACTGGAAGAACCCCCATCCTCTTTTACCGCCGAGCCGTCGCCTATGGCTTGGCGGTGGACGCGGGCGGCGCGGAGCGGGTCAATTGCTGGAGAGCGGCGGCGGCGGCGGTATGTCGCGGGTCAATCGACAGAGCGACACGGAACCAGCCGAGCGCCAGGTCGCGCCGGTCGAGTCGTATCGCCGTTTCGCCCAATTGATACCGCAGCTCGGCGTCCTGCGGCGAGTTGGCCGCTTGTTCGTGCAGCTTCGTGAATCTGTCGCGCAGCGCCTTGATCTCTTCGCTGATTTTCAATTCGCGGTCCGCGTCTTCGATCTTCCCGACACGCCGATAAACCTGCGCGAGCTTGAAGCGAGCCGTGTAGTCGCGGGGATGGCGGTCGACCGCATGCCGCAGATGTCCGGCCGCCTCGTCGACGCGGCCCGCCTCTAAGCTCCGCGTGGCCGCCAACATCCGCGCGGCGAGATTGTCCGGGTCACTCGCCAACGCCCGCGCGATCAGTGGGTCGGCGTCTTCTCCATGGGTCAACCCAAGGTGGCACTCGGCCGCCAACACCCACGTCGCCGGCTGCTGTGGCGCTTCCGCCAAAGTCGACAACGCGTCTTGGTACTCGCGTTGTTTCGTCTGGCATTCCGCTAATTCCTGGCGGATTTCGCCGGCGCTCGACTGGGCCGGATCCCGCGTCAAAGACTCGCGGTAGCAAGCGATCGCGTCGCTGTAATGTTCAAAGTCCTTGTGCATCAGCCCCATCAGCCGATGCGGCCGGGGATCGCGTGGATCGAGCTTCGCGATGATCTGCAAGTGCGACAATGCGTGATGGATCGCGCCCAGATCGTAGTAGCTGGAAGCGATCCAGCGATGCGCGTCGATCGCGTTGGGATCGACGTCGATCGCTCGCGACAACGGCTTTAAAGCCTCGGACTGTTGCCCCAGTTGATACAGCGCTTGTCCGGCGAGCGTCATAGTCCGGACATGCAGCTCCGGCACGTCCCGCGAGTAACGCAGTTCGTTCAACGCCTCGTCGGGCTGACCGTCGAGCAGGAACAAGGCTCCGACCAGGAAGTGGCGATGCGGCTCGAAAGCGTCCACTCGCGGCCAATTGGGCAATTCCCGCCGAATTCCGTCCGCGTCCCGCCGATCAGCCGCCGCCAGCCCGCGTCGAAACCGCTGGCCCGCCGACCGCCAATGCCATTGAATTCCCAGTCCGGCCGAAAGCCCCACCAGCACCAACACCAGCACCGCCAGTCGCCAACCACGACGCCCCCGTCCCGCAGCGTCCCCGCCGTTCGCCGTGGACGTCGCGGCAGCCGCTCGTTGGATAGGCTTGCGAACATCCGCATCCGCACTAGCATCCCCATCCGCACCAGCATTCGCAGCGGCACCAGCATTCGCAGCGGCATTTGCGACCGCGTCCGCTTTCGCATCCGCGTCCGCTTTCGCGTCGGCGGCCGCTTTCGCGATTTGCTCGGTCTTCCCATTCGCATCGCCGTTGACGTTGGGCTCGCTGATGGGCGTTGGGTCATCGCCGGTGGCGGGCTTGTTCATGCGGAACCTCCAACGCTTCGCATATTTCCATCGCGAGACGCCTCAAGCCAGGGGAGCGTGGCGCGGAGGACCTCGTCGGTCGCTTGCCAATGCAACAAGTGGCCGACGCCGGGAAACCGGACGACAGCGCCGTCGCCGAGGTTTTCGAGTAACCAGCGAGTGTCCTGGGAACGAAGCATGCCAGCGACCGCCGTATCGGCTTCCAACACCAGCGTCGGACAGCGTGTCCGCGCGGCCAACGCGGGACCGTCGTAGCCGTCGAGCCATTGGCCGATGGCGATCGGTTCGAGGACGCGCGGGTCGAGTCGTTCCAAGCAATGGGCCATGAAGCGGATCGCGGCCGCGTCCCGCAATCGTCCGAGCGGAATCTCTGCCGGCTCGCCGGGAACGCGGATCGGCAACGCCGCCAATTCCGTCCGCAGTTCTGACACCGAGCGGCCTGGTCGAACGATGCGAGCCATACCCTGGAATTGGCTGTGATAGGGAGTCCCGAAGATATCGCGCCCCATCGTATGGAACGGCGGATCCTCCAACACCAACGCGCGGGTTTTGGCCGGACGTTCGGCGGCGGCGGCCAGCGCAACCATCGCGCCGAGCGAATGGCCGTAGATCGCCGCCGGTTCGTCGAACCGATCGAGCAACGCGAGGACATCGCCGACGTAGTCGACGACCTTGTAGCCGGTCGCCGCTCGATCCGAGCCTCCGTGTCCGCGAAAATCAACCACATGGATCGACCAACGAGTTGCCAAGGCGGGCCACAGCGGCGCGAAGTCGGTCCATTGCCGCACGACCCCGTGAAGCAAGATCAGCGGCGGTCCGTGCTTCGGCCCCTCGGCGATTTGCAGCCGCAATCCGTTCAGTTCCCAGCGTCGTTCAATAAACACGTTGTACCCGCCTACGTCCTATCTTCCGTCCGCTCGGTGATCCATCAAGTCGGTTGTCGTCCGCGTCGGTTCGCGTTCGCGTAAACCTACTTTAACTCGATGATCCGCAGTCCACCCGCGAGCACTTCAGCGCGGATCTCGCGGCAACCGCCGGGACCATCGCTCACTTCCAAGCGGTCGGTCGGCAACAGCTTATCCACCGCGGAACCGACGGACGTGCGCGAACGGATGGTGACCGGCTTGCTCTGGCGATAGTCGGTCGCGGTGATCCCTTGCTGCGGCTTGTCCTGGCCGGCTGGGTTGATCAGCGTCACCATCCAGCTATTCGGAGTGCGATTCACCAGCCATTGAACATCGCCTTCGACTTCGATCGGCATCTGTCCGCGAGTGAGGTGGGCGATCAACCGCGGCACCAGCGGCATTGCGCGGCGGTCGATGCCCATTCCTCTGGGGATCGAAAGGTAGATGATCCGACCTTGGCCGCGATCGGCCGCCGCGCAGCACACCGCGCCTTCGGGCGTCCGCGCGAGCGCCCGCCATCCGGCGGCGGCGCCAGGCGCCGCATCGCCGGCACTGGCGACTCGCAGCGGCCGGAAGCGGAAGCGCTGCGACGGCTGCGGCGTCGTTTCATCGAGCCACACGTAGGAGTTGGATTCCTGGGGATTGTCGGACGGCGGCAATTGCAGGGCGCCGAGTCCTGGGCCGGTGAGGTGCGCGTCGGCGACGAGCAGCGTTCCTCCGCGTTCGACATACTGGGCGAGCCGTTGGCCTTCCGCCGCGGTCAACTCGATGTCGCCCGCCGCGATGACCACCGGATAAGAATCGATCGTCCGCCAGCGTTGCGTGTCGGGATAGGCGAGCACCACGTCGAAAATGTCGCCGAACATGCCCGGCAAGAACACTTCGTTCGTGCCTGTCATCGGTTTCTCGGACTCGGCCGCCATCGGATGATAGGCCGACCAGAAATACTCTTCCAACATCCGTTCGTGGTCGCCGAAGAGGAAGCGGTCGGGCTGCTCATGCCAGTTCTTGAAGGCGTTGGGCCAGAACGGAGCCGGTTCCCAGCCGTGGGCGTAGTCGACGAGAAACGCGACCGGCGTGTAGGGATTGCCTCGATCGAAGCCGGCCGACGGCGCGGTCGCGCGGAGGAAGCGATCGACCAGTTTGCCTTTCGGCGACAGTTGCAGTTCCTGCTTGCCGGCGGCGCCAGTGCCGCCCGGCTGCCAAAACTCGTCGAAGCCTTGCTCGTGGTAGAACATCGAC
>JBJTOW010000058.1:0-11843 GCA_046074805.1 Planctomycetota bacterium
GCTTCCGGACATCCGACGGCATGTCGAACAATCGACCGTAGAAGTCGAGCGTCTCGTGGGCGTTCAGGAACTTGTATAGGTACGATTCCTCGGGCAGATAGCCGATCCGTTCGTTCTTGCCGACATCGGTCGCGCCTTTGCCGAACACCAAAGCGTGGCCGCTGGTGGGGAAGAGCAGGCCGAGCAGCAGTTTGATGGTGGTCGATTTGCCGGAGCCGTTGGGTCCGAGCAGTCCGAAAATCTCGCCCCGCCGCACTTCGAGGTCGAGCGCCTTCAAGGCGCGAACCTTGGGACGTCCCCAGAAATCGCGGTAATCTTTGGTGAGGCTGCGGGTTTCGATCACAACATCGGACGCCGCCGAGGCGCCGGACGCGGCGATTGCCGGTGAGGCGGTCGCCGGGGCGGAAGGGGCGGAGGAACTCATACGCGGACTCCAGGCGTGGCACTCGATGAACGACGTATATACGCAGCCGAGCCCCGGACGGTTCGCCGCCGGGCGGGAAAGTGGTTTCGCGGGACGAGAAAGCGCGGGAATACCGGAAAACGGAAACGGCCACTATAAAATGCGGCTTGCTCACCTGCAAGAAACGTAGCGGCTCCTGACACGCTGGAAAACCCGCGGCAATATGAATTCTCCGCGCGATTCGGACGACACGTTGGATTTTCTTTACGGCCGTATCGATTACGAGCGTACGCCGCCGCCGTCGAAGCGCGAATTCAAGCTGCAGTCGATGCGCTCCCTGATGCGGCGGCTAGGCGATCCCCAAGATGGCCTGCGGATCGTTCATGTCGCCGGCACAAAAGGCAAAGGTTCGACCGCCGCCATGACGGCCGCCATCTTGCGAGCGGCCGGCCTACGCACCGCGCTGTACACGTCGCCCCACTTGGAATCGATCACCGAACGCGTCGCCGTCGACGGCGCCCCGTGCCCGCTCGATGACTTCCGGCGGCTCGCCGCGCGCGTCCGCGGGCCGGTGGAAGAGCTCGATCGCGAAGCCGAAGCGGCGGGCATCGCCGCCGGTGGTCCCACCTTCTTCGACATCGTCACCGCGATCGCCTTCCTTCGCTTCGCCGAGTCGCAGTGCGACGCGGTCGTCCTCGAAGTGGGACTCGGCGGACGACTCGATTCCACCAACGTCTGCCGACCCGATGTCTCCGTGATCACCACGATCAGCTTCGACCACACCCAGCAACTCGGAAACACCTTGGCCCTGATCGCGGGCGAAAAGGCTGGCATTATCAAACCGGGAGTTCCCACCGTCAGCGGCGTGTTGCCTGACGAGCCGCGCGAGGTGATCGCCCGCGTCGCCCGCGAACGCCAGTCGCCTCTCTTCGAACTGGGCCGCCATTTCCACTTTCAGCGACTCGATCAGGCCGCCAATCGCATCGCCTACTGGGAAACGCCGTCCGCAGCGGGCGTTGGAACGCCCTCCACCAACGTCACTGACTCCGCGAATGCAGCCAATGCCGCGCATGCCCTAACGCTGGGAAGTTTGGAGGCAACCGTCAAACTGCGTGGCGATCATCAAGCACTCAACGCGGCCGTCGCCATCGCCGCCATCCATCGACTGCGGGAAGCCGGCTGGCGAATTGGCGACGACGCCATTCAAACGGGGCTCGCCTCGGTCGTCTGTCCGGCGCGTATTGAACAGGTCGCCGACCATCCAATCGTCATCCTTGACGCCGCCCACAATGTCGCCTCGATCGAAGCGCTGATTGAAACGCTGAACCAGGATCATGCGGATCGGCCACGCGTCGCCGTGTTCGCCGTCAATCGCGATAAAGACGTGCCCGGAATTCTCCGCCGGCTCCTGGCCGCCTTTCCACACATCATCCTCACCCAGTTCCACAACAACCCGCGAGTCCTGCCAGTGGACGAACTGGCCTCGCTAGCGCGCGAGCTAACTCGCTCGCTGGGCACCGCGACGCCGAGAATCGAGATCGCTCGCGATACGGCGGCCGCCTTGCAGACCGCTCGGGCCGCGACGCCCGTCGATGGACTGATTTGCGTGACCGGCTCGTTCTTCCTGGCCGCCGAAGCCCGCCGACTGCTCGATCGGGATTCCGAGGCCCAGCCAAATCGTCGCCATCGCCCGTGAGTTACGTCACGTGGCGGGAGCGTCCCGCTCCCGCGCGATTCCTTGTACGACGGACTTCCAGTCCGTCGCATCGCGAAACGCGAAATGCGCTCGCAAGGCGGATGCGCGGCGTTGTACGTCATCAGCGACGGACTGGAAGTCCGTCGTACAAAGTGAACAATAAAACACGTAACACCGCGAGCCGCGCAAGGACGTGGTGGGAGCGTCCCGCTCCCGAGCGCTTCCTTTTTCCACCCATCGATTTTGCCGCTTCCATTGGCTGGAAATTCCCAGGCACGGTACGGGGCAGTCGACAACCGCTGGAGCCGTCGGCACAATGCGGAGCATGAACAAGACGCTCATTCGCGACGCGCTGGTTGTGTTGCCCTCGGGACCGCAAGTGACTTCGGTGCTGGTCGAGGGGCGGCGGATCGCGGCGATCGATCCGGCCTTGCATACACGGGCGGACGAAGTGGTCTCCGCCGCTGGCCTGTGGCTGTTGCCCGGCGTGATCGACGACCAAGTGCATTTCCGCGAGCCTGGCCTGACTCACAAGGAAGATCTCGTCACGGCCTCGCGGGCGTGCGCCAAGGGTGGCGTCACGACCTATCTGGAAATGCCGAATACCAAGCCAACCACGACAACCGTCGAGCGATTGGCGGAGAAGCTCGCCTTGGCGGCGACGAAGAGCCTTGTGAATTTCGGCTTCTACATCGGGGCCACTCCGGACAATGTGGCGGAACTCAAGGCGGCCGAACGAACGCCGGGTATCAAGATCTTCATCGGTTCGAGCACCGGCGATCTGCTGGTCGATGGCCAGGAAGCGCTCGAGCGGATCTTCGCGGAGACGACGTTGCCGATCACCGCTCATTGCGAAGATGAGTCGATCGTGAGGGCCAATGCGGCTCGGTTCGCCGGCATCAGCGAGCCAGCGGTCCATTCGCGGATCCGCGACCACGAGGCGGCATTGGTCGCGACCCGCCGCGCGCTCGACCTAGCCTTCCGTCATCGCCATCGGTTCCATGTGCTGCACGTATCGACGGCGGCCGAAGCCGAGTTGCTTGCTGATCACCGGGGTTTGATTACTGGCGAGGCGTGTCCACACCATCTGTTCTTCAACATGGATGACTACGCGCGGCTCGGCACGTTGATCCAAATGAATCCGTCGATCAAGACGAAGGCGGATAACGAAGCGCTGTGGCGGGCGTTATTGGAAGGGCGTCTTCAAGTTGTCGCCACAGACCACGCGCCGCATACTCTCGAGGAGAAGGCGAAGCCCTATCCGGCGTCGCCATCGGGCTTGCCGGCGGTGGAGAATTCGCTGGCGTTGATGATCGACCAAGTCCAGCGCGGACGATGTTCGCTGGCCCAGGTGGTTTCCTGGATGTGCGACGCGCCGGCGCGGGTATGGGACCTGGTCGGCAAGGGACGGATCGAACTGGGCTATGACGCCGATTTAGTGCTGGTCGATCCGCATAAAGTCGCCACCGTGCGGAACGCCGAGCAGGAAACCAAGTGCAAGTGGAGTCCTTGGGACGGCACCGAACTGATGGGTTGGCCCGTGCGCACTTGGGTTTTAGGCCGAGAGGTCTTTCGCGATGGCCAGATCGACGGCGACGTCCGCGGCGGAGAGGCGCGGTTCTACCATCGCCGCGGTGGATATTGGGCGACGGCTTAGCCGCCACTCTCCCGCGTTGGCTTCACCTCGGTTGGTCGTAGGCAGCGTGACCAGCGAGGGCAGCGTGACCAGCGAGGGCAGCGCTGGCAGTTTGAACAGCCCTAGCAGTGTGAGCGGCGCCAATGGCGTCTCAAAACACGTCGTAGCCGGCACGTGAGGCACGTTCTTTCAGCCCCCGTTCGAAGTACGGGTAGGGGAACGGCTGGCGGCGTTTCGCCCACAAAAAAGTGCTTTGAACCAAGTCGATCGGCAGCTCGTCGTCCTGAACCTTCTGCACCACCGTCTTGATGAATTCGAATTCCAGTGGCCGACGCGCCTTGAGGCCGCTCTTCAGCTGTTGTTCGAGGTCCGCAACCGTGAGTCCCGGCATCGGGGTGCTAGTTCCAGGCGGTGTTGTGTCCTGCGCTTCCGCCAACACGGCCCCAAAGGCGAAAGCCAGGCCGATGGCGGCCCACGTCCACCAAGTTCGTCGATCCATGAACGCGACTCCTGTTGCTGATCCGCGAAGAGGGCACGGGACAATCGTTCGGTTGGCTTGTAGTGAAGTTTCGCGGACGGCGGCAAGAGCGGTTTTTTCGAAGATTCGGGTGAGGGTGGGTGGGCGACTTGGGCGGGGATGAATTCGCGGCCGCCGTTGACGTCCGTAATCTGGTACGATCCACGGTGTAGCGTGGTCTCCGGCAGGGCCTGGGAGGTTGGCGAGCGTCCGATGGATCGGCTCCGCTTGCTCGATAAATCGCTCAGGAGTGGAACAGGTATGGGGATGGCATCGGAACCGTCGTTTGATTTGGTGGTCATCGGGTCGGGACCAGGTGGTGAAGGCGCGGCGATGCAGGCCGCCAAGCAGGGCCGGTCGGTGGCGATCATCGAACGGCACAGCAAGCTGGGTGGAGGCTGTGTCCACTGGGGAACCATCCCCAGCAAGTCGTTGCGGTACATGATTTTTCGCATGTCCGAAACGAACAGCAATCCAGTTTTTCGCGCGGCGGGAGCTTCTTTGAAGCTGGATTTCCCCGAGCTGCGGAAAGCGGCCGGTTCAGTGATCCAGCGGCAAGTCGACATGCGCGCGGGCTTTTACGAACGCAACAGCGTGCCGATTTTGAGCGGCCATGCCCGGTTCGTGGACGCGAAGACCTTGGAGTTGGAAGAGCCATCGGGCGTTCGTCGGCGAGTACACGCGGGAGCGGTGATCATCGCCACCGGTTCACGGCCGTACCGCCCGCCTGATGTCGACTTTTCCCATCCTCGGATTTTCGACAGCGATACGATCCTCAACTTGAATTACACGCCCCAATCGGTGACGGTGTACGGGGCGGGTGTAATCGGCTGCGAATACACGACGATGTTTCGCAACCTGAACTGTAAGGTCAATCTGATCAACACCCGCGCCAAGCTGCTCGAATTCCTGGATGACGAGATCATCGACGCTCTGGCGTACCACATGCGGGATCGCGGCGTCTTGATCCGCCACAACGAGACGTGCGAGCGGATCACGGGTGCTGACGACGGAGTCGTCTTGTCGCTCCGTTCCGGCAAACAGCTGAAGACCGATATCTTGTTGTGGGCGAATGGGCGGACGGGAAACACGAACGATTTGGGATTGGAAAACGCCGGCCTGACCGCGAACAGCCGCGGTCATTTGGAAGTCAACGAGGACCTGCAGACGGCCGTTCCCCACATCTACGCGGTGGGCGATGTGATCGGCTTTCCGTCGCTGGCGAGCGCCGCCTACGTGCAGGGCCGTTACGCCGCTGGCCACTGTTTTCGAGGCGATGTGCAGCGAACCATGTCGCACGAGATTCCGACAGGGATCTACACCAGCCCCGAAATCAGCTCGGTCGGCCGCACGGAAAGCGAGTTGACGGCGGCGAAGATCCCTTACGAAATCGGACACGCGCAGTACAAAAACCTAGCCCGTGCCCAAATTACCGGCCAGACCGTGGGGATGCTCAAGCTGCTGTTTCATCGCGACACACTGGAAGTGCTTGGTGTGCATTGCTTTGGGGCGAACGCGGCGGAAATCATCCACATCGGCCAAGCGATCCTCACCCAACGCCCGCCGGCGAACTCGCTGCTGTACTTCATCAACACCACCTTCAACTACCCCACGATGGCGGAAGCCTACCGAGTGGCAGCGCTGAACGGCTACAACCGGCTGTTTTGAGACGCGGCGGAATTCGGGCGGGTCTCTTTCCAAACCATTGCCGCCAAAGTATTTTGGGGCGAATCAATTCGCGAGAGCCGGTGCGTCTCGGGGACGCCGCCGACCAGGACGGAGTGCGCTCGCGCGCCGCTCGTTAGCGTGACTCGGCATGAGCGAACTGCTGTTCCATTACGAGAAAGTCAATCCGACGACATGGGCTTACCTGTCGTCGCTGATGATGATTGGCTTGTACTTCAAGTTCAGCCGCATTTGGAGCGTGCGGAACTTGGACCTGCTGCTGCTGATACTGCTCGCGCCCGGACTGATTCTCGCTTACCACGGCCAACATGCGGCGGAGATCGTCCAACGGCAGTGGCAAGACCGTGTATCGTCCACTGCCGATGACTCGCCGGCTGACGCGCCGGCTGACGCGCCTCCTAACTCGCCGGCTAACTCGCCGACTGATACGCCGACGAAGTCCTCAGCGTCCGATCCGTCTCCGTCGACTGTGGACCGTGACCCGTCCGGCTCCACCGCGTCCGCGTCTACTGTCGCCGAACCATCGAACTCGAATTCACCCGCCAGTCGTTCGGCCACACGGCCATTGAATCCGCCAGCAAGCAAACCAGCGAACAAGCAAGCCAGTAAGCCAACCAGCCAGTCCGCAAAGCAGCCGGAAAATCAGGCTAGAAATCAGCCGGCTAACCAGCCAGCTAACCGGTCTTCCAACCCGTCAGCCGAATCGTATTCTTCCAAGACGAACTCGACTGCGGACCCCATCGCGAATTCGACAGGTTCCACCCAAGCGAGCGCCGCCCAAGCTAAGACGAGCAGCGGAAGCCAAGCTAACGGAAGCCAAGCTAACGGAAGCCAAGCGGGCGGAAGCCAAGCAAACGGGGCGCCTGTCGGTTCCGTCGCGGCGGCATTATCGCGGAAATCAGAAGGGAAACGTTCGATCGAGCAATTGGAAGCGGACTGGCGCGAGTCGCGGCGTGTCGCGGCGGTGGGCTACATCTGGCTCATTTTAGCTGGCGGCGTCTGGCTCACCCGCTTGCTGCTCGACCCCACGATGGCTCGGCGTCCGCTGCTGGAACCGAACTTGTCCACAGGCGGCATGATTTTTCTGGCGGTTTCGTTGTTCGTCTTCTTAATGGCGAACGTCATCGCCAGCGATCCAACACCAGACGACTTGAGCGGGCCGCAGGGAGCGGGCGCGTTGTTGGGCCGCCAATCGCTTGCGGAAAGCGAACAGGATCTGACGCGTCTCGGCCCCGGCTACGCGTTGTTGAATCTGTTGCCCATCTTGCCGACGATGTCGCTCTCGGAAACGTCGAAAGCCACTGGCCAACCGGATGCGAACGCGGTGGCCGCGAAGCTGATGGCGACGCTGTCGCATTTCGCGGTGGTGTTTGGGATTGTCATTGTGGGGTATCGCCACTTCGACAATTTCCGCATGGGCGTGGGAGCCGCGACGTTGTACCTGATGCTCCCGTGTACGGCTTTGATGACCGGTCGGGTCGACCATGTTTTGCCGGCCGCGTTGCTGTTGTGGGCGGTCGTTTCGTATCGGCGGCCACTATCGGCCGGCATCTTCATCGGGCTGGCGACGGGCGTGGTTTACTACCCGATTTTCTTGTTGCCGCTGTGGTTGAGTTTTTACTGGCAACGGGGAATCTGGCGGTTCTTGGGCGGTCTCGCGGCGACCTTGGCCTTGATGATCGTCTCGTTGGCGTTTGTGTCCGCCGACTTCGCGCAGTTTCAGGCGAACGTTCAGAAGATGTTTGGCTTATGGCTGCCTGTCCGCGTTGGTTTGGGCGGCATCTGGGGACTCGGCTGGGACCCCGTGTATCGCTTGCCCGTACTGGCGGCGTTCGTGGCGATCAGCGGATCGCTCGCGATCTGGCCGGCGCAAAAAAATCTGGGCACGCTGTTGAGTTGTTCGGCGGCGATCATCGTGGCGACTCAGTTCTGGCATCCGCACGGTGGCGGCCTGTATATCACTTGGTATCTGCCGCTCTTGCTGTTGACCGTCTTCCGACCCAATTTGGAAGATCGTGTTGCCTTGACCGTCCTGTCTCGACAGGCCGCCTGACCGACGTCGACATTGCCTCGATCCCGCCATTCCGCGACAATCCGGCCGTTACTGGGTCAATGCCAGAAGCCGATATCGCCTCCGTACCATTCATTTCCACTCTCTCCGCAACCTTTGGGAGACACTGTTCCCATGAAGCGAATGCCATTTTCGTGGTCGTTCCCCGCCGTGTTGGGCGCGGCTTTCGTCGCCTTGGCTGGTGCGCTGTTGATCGTCGACCGCTGCGAATCGCAAGAGGCCAAGTCAGCCGCCGCCGCGTCCCAAAACCAAGCTGAAGCGAAATCTGGCCAGCCAAACGCGTCGGCGTCGCAACCAGGTGCCAAGGCTGGAAAGAAAGGAGCCGGCGCGGCGGCTCGAGCAGCGGCGAAAAAGGCGGCGCAAGCGGCGGCGCAAGCTACTGGCAAGGACGGCATGCCGCTCACCGAACCGCCCGCCACTCCGGTCGATCAACTGAAGGTCGCCAAAGGTTTCCGCGTGGAATTGCTCTATTCCGTGCCGCGGGACGTCGAGGGCTCGTGGGTCAACATGTGCGTGATGCCGGACGGACGCCTGATTGTTTGCGACCAGTACGGAGGACTTTTCCGAGTCACGCCGCCGAAGCTCGGCTCGGCCGACGCCACCAAGATTGAAAAGTTGGCTGTCGATATCGGCGAAGCCCAAGGGCTGCTCTGGGCGTTCGATAGTTTGTATGTCGTTGTGAATAAGGGGCAGCGTTACGAAAGCGGCCTGTATCGCGTGCGCGACACGAATGGCGATGGGCAGTTGGACAAAGTCGAGTACCTGCGGGCGCTCACGGGTGGCGGCGAACACGGACCGCACGCCGTGTTGCCAACGCCGGATGGCAAGTCGCTGTATGTGGTCTGCGGCAATCAATCGAAAATGACCGAGCTTTCCGGATCGCGGGTGCCGAAGCTGTGGGGCGAAGACCACTTGCTGCCCCGCATGCCGGATGGCCGCGGCTTCATGCGCGGTGTGCTCGGGCCGGGCGGTTGCATCTATCAAATCGACCCCGATGGCAAGTCGTGGGAACTGATCGGAACAGGATTCCGAAATCAATTCGACGCCGCCGTCAATCGGCACGGCGACATCTTCACCTACGACGCCGACATGGAGTGGGACATCAACACTCCGTGGTACCGCCCGACTCGGGTGTGCTTGGTGACGAGCGGCGCCGAATTCGGCTGGCGGAACGGGGCCGGCAAATGGCCCGTTTATTATCCGGATAGTTTGCCGGCGATCACGAACATCGGCCCCGGTTCGCCCACGGGCGTGGTGTTCGGCTACGGCGCCAAGTTTCCAGCGAAGTACCAAGAGGCGCTGTACATTTGCGATTGGAGCTACGGCAAACTGTACGCCCTGCATCTGACTCCCCAAGGTTCAGCCTACAGCGGTGTCCTCGAGGAATTCATCTCCGGAAGCCCGTTGCCGCTCACCGATCTCGTCGTCAACCCGACGGACGGCGCGCTCTACTTCGCGATCGGCGGCCGACGCACAAAGTCGGGACTGTATCGCGTGACCTACGTCGGCGGCGAAGCAACTGCGCCGTCTCAGACTCCGGATAACCCTGCCGCCACCGAAGCTCGCGCTCTGCGGCGCAAACTTGAATCGTTCCATGGCCGCGTCGACACGGCGGCCGTCGACGCCGCTTGGCCGCACCTCAAGAGCGCTGACCGCTTCATCCGGTTCGCGGCCCGCACCGCGATCGAACATCAACCGCTCAGCGGTTGGGCCGATCGGGCGCTGTCCGAAACCGAGCCGCGGATCGCGATCGCCGCGCTGCTCGCACTGGCCCGTGCTGGCGGCTCCGATCCGTTCCATCGTCCCGCCGACGCGCCGCCGGTGGATGCCGTCCTCCGTGGCAAGCTGCTCGCCGCGCTCGCCAAGCTCGACTGGAACACGCTTACGGTCGCCGATCGCGTCGAATTGCTGCGCGTCTATCACATCGCGTTGAACCGGCTGGGGCCGCCGACCGCCACGGAGCGCGACCAACTGATCGCCTTGCTCGAACCGCGATTGCCGACGACCGGCCGCGAAGCCAACGTCGAACTGGCCAATGTGCTGATCTACCTGCAATCGCCCACCGCCGCCGTGAAGACGGTCGCCTTGATGGCCGCGGCGCCCACGCAGGAGGAGCAAATTGATTACGCCCGCGCCCTGCGTGTTCTCAAGGCGGGATGGACACCCGAATCGCGCAAAACCTACTTCGAGTGGTTCTTGAAGGCGGCTAGTTACAAAGGCGGCGCTAGCTTCGCGTTGTTCGTGCAAAACATCAAGCGCGACGCGCTCGAAACGCTCAGCGAAGCCGAGAAATTGGCGTTGAAGGAGATTATCGAGGCGATCCCGCCCGCCGACGCGAAACCGACTCCAGCCCCGCCTCGGCCCATCGTCAAACAGTGGACGCTGGCTGAATTGAACGCCATCGTCGATCAGGGACTCAAGGGCCGCGACTTCGATCGCGGACGGGCGCTGTTCGCGGCCGCCAATTGCTTCGCCTGCCATCGCTATGACAATGAAGGCGGAGCTGTTGGACCCGACTTGACGCAACTCGCCGGCCGCTTCAGTGCCCGCGAAATCCTCGAGTCGGTCGTCGAGCCCAGCAAGGTGATCAGCGACCAATACCAAGCAGTGACCATCGTCACGGAGGATGGCAAGGCGGTGACCGGCCGCATCGTGAATCTGTCGAACAACAACCTCATGGTCAGCACGAACATGCTCGAACCCGGCTCGCTGACCACGGTCGACGCGCGGCTGGTGGAATCGATCAACCCGTCGAAGCTGTCGATGATGCCCGAAGGGTTGCTCAACACGCTGCGCGATGACGAGGTCCGCGACTTGCTCGCTTATCTGTTGTCCCGCGGCGATCGCGAACACGCCATGTTCAAGAAATAGACGTCGTTCGACCAATGGAAGGAATATTGCCGATGACGCGATTCCCGAAGGAACGACGCGGATGTGACTTGCTGTCACCAGCGACAGCCGTTTCCCGGCTGGCCGTTTTGCAACCGGCCGTTTCTCAGCGGGCCATGGTCATGCTGACGATGGCGATGACGATGGTGACGGCGGCGGCGATGGCGACGGTGGGCGCGGCGTTGGCGACCGAGCCTACGGCGGCGAAGAAAGACGCTGCTCAGGCGGCGTCGGCGGCTGACGGGTGGAAGGTCGGAGTCGCCCGTGTGAAGGTGACTCCCGAGAAGTCGATGTGGATGGCGGGCTATGCCGCTCGAAAGAAGCCATCCGAGGGCGTCGTCCAGGATCTGTACGCGAAGGCGCTGGCGATCGAGGACGCGACGGGTCGCCGACTGGTGATTGTGACCCAGGACCTGATCGGCGTGCCACGGGCGCTGAGAGAACGACTGGAGAAATCCGTGCAGGAAAAGCACGGATTGCCGCCCGAGTCGCTGTTGCTCAATGCGTCCCACACGCACTGCGGTCCCGAGCTTCGCATGAATCGAGTGCCGCTCGATGGACCTCCCGAAGAAGTCGAAACGCGGCTGAAATTATCGCTGGACTACACCGAGCAATTGTTCGAGAAGCTATCGACGCTTATCGCGGAGTCGTTGGCGACGTTGGCGCCGGCCAAGCTGGACTATCAGCGGGCGAGGTGCGGGTTCGCCATGAACCGGAGGCGGCCGATGGAGAAAGGTTTCTCCAACGCGCCGAACTCGGATGGTCCCATCGAGCATACGGTTCCCGTCTTACGGGTTACGGGGGCCGACGGCAAGCTTCGGGCCGTGTTGTTCGGCTACGCGTGCCACAACACGTCGATCGGGTTCGACTTTTTCGGTGGCGACTACGCCGGGTACGCCCAAGAGTACTTCGAGGCAGCCAATCCCGGAGTCACCGCGCTGTTCA
>JBJTOW010000059.1:0-4871 GCA_046074805.1 Planctomycetota bacterium
AAACAAAGTCTGTCGTGTAGCGAGCGTTGCGACGGAATAGGAAGTCCGTGGCACACCGGAGTCGAGGGCTGACGAATCACTAACAACCAGCAACTGACAACCGACAACCGACAACCGACAACCGACAACCGACAACTGACAACTGACAACCGACAACTGACAACCGACAACCGACAATGTCACGCTGAAAAGGCCCGAGTCGCCGCCTCGTAGACATCCTTGATTGGCACATTTCGCTCGGTAGCGACTTGGCGGCAGGATTCAAACTCGGGCGAGAAGCTCACGGTGCCGTCGGGCAACGTCGCGAGCTTTCCGAGGATCGGGCCGAACGAAGTTGTCACCGTGTGCGGTTGCCGCTCCAGTTTGTGACGGCTGACCAGCCAGCGGCGGATCCCCAGCGTTTTCGTCTCGCGGAAGATGATTTTTTCCAGCTTCGCGAGCGTGTCGGCCGTGCTCAACACGGTTAGCGTGACTCCTGGACGGTTTTTCTTCATCTGGATAGCCGTGTTGTAGACGTCCAGCGCGCCGGCTTCAAACAACAGGGAAGATGTGTGGCCGATTACCTCGCCGCTGACATCATCCAAGTTCGTTTCCAGCACCCAGATTTGGTCCGACGACGCCGGGTCGGCCGCCGTGCCGACAATGAGCCTCAGCAGATTCGCTTGCTCTGAGAAGTCCTTGTCGCCCGCGCCAAGTCCAATCGCTTGCATCGTCATCGGCGGCAAGGTGCCAAAGCCGTCGGCCACGGTGGCGACGATCGCCGCGCCGGTGGGCGTGGTGAGCTCCGCCGCGACCCAGCTTGGGGCGAGCGGTATGCCCTTGAGCAACTGGGCGGTGGCCGGAGCTGGCACGCTGACCCGGCCATGTTCGATCTGAATGTAGCCGCTGCCTGTCGGCACGGGCGAACAGACGATGCGATCAACACCCAGCAGCGTCAGACCGACTGCCGCGCCGACGATGTCGGCGATCGAATCGACCGCCCCAACCTCATGGAAGTGGACCTTTCGGAGCGTCGTGCCGTGGACGGCCGCCTCGGCTTCTCCCAGTCGCGTGAAGATTCGCTTGGCGAGATCTTTTTGGGGAGCGGTTAGCACAGTGCTGGCGTCAATCCGCTCCGTGATGTGGTGCAGATGCCGATGAGCTTTCTCGGGCTCATGCTCGACCTTCACCTTGAGGCCGCGAAAGCCGTGCCGCTTCACTTCGGAGGCGACCAGCTTGACCGGGGTTAAACCCAGCGAATCGATTCCGGCTTGCATAGCTGCCAGATCCACGCCGGCATCGACGAGCGCCCCGAGGGTCATGTCGCCACTGATGCCGCTCACACAGTCGAAATACGCGATCTTCATGGATGCTCCTCGGTGCCCAAGCGAACGGGTCGGAGACGGCCGACCATGGCCGCTATTCTGAGCCGATCCGAGGCCCGCGACTAGACCGTTGAGCACGCGTGGCGATTAGTCACGCTGCTCGCCCACGCTTGGACGAGCTTCGTCAAGCTTCGTCAAAACCGCGACGGCGGGCCGGTCCGAAGCCGCGCCGCGCAGCCCCGTTGCCGGGCGCTGGCGTTCGGTCTATAGAAGAGCACCCTGCCGGCGGGTAAGCGCGATGGTTCGCGCCCCACGAGACCGCCGTTACGTTCCTGGAGAATTCCGACATGCCTATTCATTGCCCGCCTTGCCTTACGCCTACAACGCCCTGGAACCGCACATCGACGCGCGGACCATGGAAATCCATCATACGAAGCACCACCAGGCGTATATCACGAACGTCAACAATGCGATCGCGGGCACGGAACTCGAAAAGAAATCCGTGGAAGATCTGATCGCGAACCTCGCCGCCGTACCGGAGAATATCCGTGGAGTCGTGCGAAACAACGGCGGTGGCCACGCGAACCACTCGTTGTTTTGGACCGTGATCGGCCCCAACGCGGGCGGCGAGCCGACCGGGGATTTGGCGGCCGCGATCGCGCGTGATTTGGGTGGTTACGCCAAGTTCAAGGAAGATTTCGCCAAGGCGGCGATGACCCGTTTTGGCAGCGGCTGGGCATGGCTGAGCGTGTCGGGCGGCAAGTTGCTCGTTGAAAGCTCGCCCAATCAAGACAGCCCGATCATGGAAGGCCGTACGCCGATCCTCGGCCTGGACGTATGGGAGCACGCCTATTATCTGCTCTACCAAAACCGCCGCGCGGACTATGTCGGGGCGTTCTGGAGCGTGGTGAATTGGACCGAAGTCGCTCGCCGATTCGCGGCCGCCAAGTAAAGTGGCCGCCAACTAAAGTGGCCGCCACGCGGGCGCTTCGTCTAATTTGAATTTCCGGGGTACGACGGACTTTCCAGTCCGTCGCCTCGTTTGCCATGCAAGGGACTTCGAGTTTCGCATCAACCACGAGACGTCCACGGGGCCGCTCACCACGGATACGCGGAAAAGCCGTTTCCTCGCAAGCCGCGATCGCCCGTCGGCACTCCGAGATCGTAAAGTTGGCGGGAATGGAAACCGCCTTGGAATTTGGGATAGCGTTCCCAGGCGGGCGATGGTCGTAAGGTCGCCTTCACCGGGGGTACGCCGTCCGCAGGTTGGTTGGACGGGCCGAGCAATAGCGGAGCTTGCGTTCCGGCCGGTTCCTGCTCAGCCGCCTTGGGCGGACGGATGAAGCGGCCGCGTCGCGATGAACCCCTCGCGTTCTCGACCGGCCCGCAGGCGAAAAACGCCACGACAGCAAGGCTTGCCGTAAGTCTGCCAAGTCCGTGCCATCTTCGCCGAGATCTATCGAATCGCATACTGTCCGCTCCATTCCGCGGCCACCGGACGCCGCATCGTCTTCTGGAAAACTATCGTCAGGCGATAAGGAGCGTGGCGGACCAAAATCTTAGAGCGATTCGCTCACCCGTCGCCAACTCCAAGCCATCACTTCGTAAAAGGCCCAGAAGACCAGGATGGTCTCGATCATCACCACGACCGAGATCACGGCTTTGAGAGGCTTGGAGAAGGCACGGCTCGTCCAAAGTATCGGCAAGCCCAAGAACAAAGTCACGAAAAACAACAGACCAAGCACAAACCAGGCTTGATCGATCCAGCGGCTCACACCGTCCTGACCGCTTTCCCGTGATCGATCGGTCGTGACCGGCAAAGCCGTTAGTAATGGCAATGGCGACTCTGGCTCGCCTGGGGACAGTAAGGCGTCGAGTGGCTGGCCGGACGGCTCACTCGGCGAACCCATGGTCGCGACTCCACTTTCATCACTACTTCGACTTGCCACCACCTGAGGAGCCGCCACCTGAGGATTTACCACCGCCTGACGACTTACCACCACCGCCTGATGAGCCAGCGGACGAGGAGGGCGTGGATGGGGAATCGCTAGACTTTGATTCGGTCGTCTTGGAATCGGACGACTTCGATTCGCCGGATGTCGCGGCCGAGGCCGCCTTGCTCTCCGATTCAGCGCTTTTCCGATAGCTATCGCTGCGATAGTCCGTGGAATAAAACCCCGAACCTTTAAAGATGATTCCCGCGCCGGCCCCAAAGAGCCGCTTGAGTTTCTTCTTTTTGCAAGACGGGCATTTGACCAGCGGATCCTCGCTGAAGCTTTGGAACGCCTCGAACTTATGACCGCAAGCACTGCATTCGTAGTCGTAGGTTGGCATGGCTAAGCAAAGCTCGCTAAGAGGCGGGACCGGTGGAAACGAGCACTTGGGCCGGGCGGACAACCCGCTCATGCAACTGATAGCCATTGCGAGCGATCCGCGTCACGTGGCCAGCGGCCACATCTCCACTGGGCTCTTGCGCGATCGCCTCATGTTGATGTGGATTAAACGGCAACCCAATCGCGGGAATCTTGCGGCACCCATGTTGTTCCAGGTAGGTCGTGAACTGGATGGCGACCATCTTGACGCCCTCCACTAAGCCGGCGCCTTGTTGGGTTTTCTCCGCCGCCTCCAGCGCTCGATCAAGGTTGTCCATTACCGACAGCAAATCGCGAATCAACGGCAACGCGGCGTATCGTCGTTCCTCCTCCGCTTCGCGGCGCGACCGCTTGCGGAAGTTGTCCAACTCAGCCTGCGACCGCAAAGCGCGCTCGTTCGCTTCGCGCAACTCGCCTTCCAGCTTCGCCGTCCGCGACAACCACTCTCCGCTGGACTCGCCGCCACCTGTCGACTCAAAGGCCGAATCTACACCGAAATCGCCCGTCTCCGGACCGGAATTCGCATCCATGGATGGGCCGGACCGATGCGGCTTGGCATCCGGCCGAGCCGACTCTGCGTTATTGGTTTGTGATTCTTCCGTCATCGCCTTCACCTTCACTTATCGTTCAACCGCTCGCTCGCCTTTTCGCTTGGACCCGCGAAGTAGTCGCGAATTTTGTCCAAAAACGTTTTGCGATCGGGCGTCACATCCACATGTTCAAGATCAGCGAGCTGCCGGAGCAGTTCGCGTTGTTTCGCGGAAAGTTTTTTGGGCACCTCAATGAACGTCTGCACTAAAAGGTCGCCCGTACGGCCGCCACGCGGTTCAGGCATGCCGCGGCCACCGATTCGAAACACATCGCCGGATTGAGTTCCCGCAGGGATGTCGAGATTCGTGGGACCTTCCAACGTCGGCACTTCAACGGTCGCACCAAGCGCGGCTTGGCTATAAGAGATCGGCACTTGCAGAATCAGGTTCGTCCCGTCGCGTTGAAAGAGCCGATGCTTGCGGACGGAGACAAAGCAGTAGCAGTCGCCAGCCGGTCCGCCATCAGGGCTGGGTTCGCCTTCGCCGACGAGCCGCACCCGCATGCCGTCTTCGATCCCGCGCGGGATTTGAATGTCGAGCCGCACTTTTCCAGCGGTGTAGCCGTTGCCGCGGCACTCATCGCAGGGGTCGGTGACAATCGATCC
>JBJTOW010000060.1:0-8330 GCA_046074805.1 Planctomycetota bacterium
AGCAGTTCGACCAAAAGCAAGTCGGCGCGATTGTGAACGTGGCGGCCGCCTCGACCGCTAAGTCCCTCGAGTACCAATTCGACGCCGCGCAAATGCATGGAGAGAACGGCGCCAGCAGCAGGGCGATGAGCGGCTAAGCGCTCGGCCCACTCCTCCAGCGTTGGGCCGAGATGGCCGGAACCCATGACCACGTAGGCTCGAAGCAGCTCGACATAGTCGCCCCGAAGCGCCCAGGGGATCGCCTCGCCGGCGGCCCACGTCGCTGGCGAATTCGTCGCGTCGGCGACGTGCGCGTGCGCGAGCAGCCGCTGTTGCTCCAAGAGCCGAACCGCTTCGTCTTCCTCCCAGGCGTCGCGCTGCCGCTGAGCGATCCGCAAACGCTCGTTTTCGCGCAGTAGTTGCCGTCGTTCGCGGGCTCGCGCGATTTGCCAGAGAAGTGTTCGGGTGGCGGTCGTGCGGAGGCACAGGTACGCGTCCGCGCCCGCCTCGTAGCACAGCGCCGCGATCTCTTGATCCGCGGCCATTCCGAGGACGATGATCGGCTGCGTATCGCTTGACGCTGAATGGATCGCGTCCAAGACGGCCGGCGCGTCCAATTCCACGTGGTCGTGGGCGACCAGAACGATGTCGTAGACCCGCTCGCGAAGGCAGGCGAGTCCCGCCGCCAAGCCAATCGCTTCCCGCAAACGCACCTCGGTGGCGCTATCGTTGGCGAGCGCCTCCGCCAATGAGCGACCGAGATGGCTCGAGCCCGTGATCAGCAACGCGTCGACGAGGGGCGGCATTTCTCCCCAGGGCGTGGCTGCGGGAAACCTGTTTCCAGCGAATTCAACGGCCGATTCCATCCAGCGTCTCCTGGGTGCCGGCCCGACCCAAAACGGCTGTGCAATTGAGCCACTTCCAGTGGCCGCGGCGCAGCGTCCTTCGATTCGGGCGGCTTCGCGCTTCTAGCCGATGCGCCGAGTGGCGTCAACCACGCCGCCCCGAGACACCGCCGGGCGCTTGCTTGCCTTCCGCCTTGTCGACTTCGCGTTTAATCTCCGCGACCCGCTTCTCCACGCGGATTTTTTGGAGGCTGGCGCCGAGCATCGGCTGGGCCGCCTCGTACCAGTGCCGGGCCCGAATACGAGCACTCGTCTTCTCGGTTTCGACACTTTGTTTCTCGGCGTAGTCCCACCATTGATCGCCGACACCCACCATTGCCTCGGCCTCGGTCGGCTGAGCCAAGTCGGCCTCGGCGAGTTTTCGGAGGCCAGCGTTATCGCCGCGGGCGACCATCGGCAGGCCGCGTTCCCAGTCGCGTTTCAGCAGCAGGTAATAACGGCCGACGGCCGCGTTCGCGGTCGGATCCTCGGGTGCCCGGACCAGCGTGTGCACATGGTCGGTGATCCGCTGGTAAGCGACGCGAGTCTCGCGCAAATCGTTTTCGCGAAGATTGATCTGGTATTCCCGTTCCGCGCTTCGGCCGCGTCGGGCCGCGTTCATCGCGAGTCGATACAGCGACTGGGCCGCCTTGAAATCGTCCAGCTTTAACGCTTCATCCCCCAGCTTGAGGCTGTGCTCGTATAGCGGCGCGAGCTCGGTTTCGGCCGCTAGGTTGACCACGGCTTGCTCGAGCGCCTTGAGCTTCATGCTGAGCAGATCGACGCGGAATTCGCGACCGAGCCGGTCGCAGGCGTCGATCGCGACTGTCACATCGCCCGCTTTGGCGGCGATATCGCGAGCCGCTCGGAGAAGCACGAAGCGGCCCGCCGAGTCCGCTTCGATCCGCTCCACATCCTCGATCAGCTTCTTGGCGAAGTCGCGTTTGTCCTTGTCGAGCTTGGCGTTCTTGAATTCCTGGTCGTACAAATCACGCACGATCGAGGAAGCTTGTCCGAGCTGCTCCTCGGTCGGCGGCTCGCGGCGGATGTCGACGGAGGTTGATTTACCATCGGCCCGGGGAACCGGCACTGAGTTCTTTTTGGCGATGGCCGCGTATGGCGCTTCTGTCCTCGGGATTGTGTTCCCAATTGTCGATGGAGGCGGCGAACCATTGTTATTGAGGTTGAACGACGGCTCCGGATCGTTGGCGGTCCTGGCAGACGCGGGAAGCTTGCCTGCGGCTACATCCGGCAAATGCCGCATGATCGGTTGCTGAGCCAGTTTGTCGCGGAGAACCGAATCTATGTTTGGATGAGCGTAAGTTGTCGCGTCTTGAGCGGAAACCCGCTCGCCACCGCTCGGCGTGATCAAGGCCCACAAGTGCTCATCGGAGATGTCGGCTGCAAGGCGTCGCACGCCCGTGGAACCACCAAAAATCGCGAAAACACTGTCGACCCTCGATCCAAACCAATCTCGATGAAGAAGGGGCAAATCAAGCTCATAGTCTCCCGGGGCCGTCCAGGGTTTAGCGAGATCCGGGTGAACCTCGACCACCAGCAACGTGTTGTCGATACCGTCGGAACTGCTCTCCACCTCAAACACGCCAATACCGTTGTAAGCCGTTCCTGGCCCTGTGACCAATTGCACGCATGTTGCGCTATCGGCTCGTTCCGGTGACCGGAACTCATCCGGAATCTCGCTCAACAGGGGCAGGTTTTGCGGGCTATCCCAATCCTGTCCAGTGTGGAACTTCGCGTAAAGCGAGGAGTAACCGAGGGCCGGTAGCAATCGCACCCGCCAACTCAACTTGCCTGTCGGCATCTTGGGCGACGTGTAAGCCCCGGATGCCATGCGATCCGCTTCGAGGGCGCGGGAAACACGGCGAAGCCGTTCGATGGACAATTCCCGGCGGCGTGGCTCGCTAAGCGTGGGCGCGACCACATTGGGCGTTCCAGGCTGGGCATCATTCGCCCTAAGGGAATTCACACCAGCCACAGTCGCCTTGTCTGGCTTCGCGGTGGCCACATTTGCTGGGCCTACAACCGGTGGTTGTTGCGCAGGCGGCTTAGGCTCAGGCGCAGCGGCCACGGCGGGTGCCGCAGGAGCGGATGAAGGCGACGGAGCGGGCGCCTCGTCATCCACCGCGAGTCGAGGCTTGGGGAGATACTGCGAGTTGTCGCCACAGGCTGTCAGCGAAAGAAATCCGACAACAACGATCGACCGGAGAAGGATTTGTCCGAACTTACCGCGTGAGAATGCAGGCTTCATAAAAATGGTTCCGCATACTGCGGACAAACGTCAACGACTTCCGTAGCCGATAAGGCTACGGAAGTCGCGCAGCTAGTTCAGCAGCGACTAACTTAAAGGTTAATCGAGGTTCTTCTTTCCCTGGAATTTCTGCAGCAACGTACCGCTGAAAATCAACTGCGGATCAAGTTCCACGATTCCATCCACGTAACCGATTCGGGCCAATTGGGTCGACGTGGCAGAGGAGGATACTTGGAAACCAGGATTGAGGTAGCCATCCCGATTCTGATCCTTGAACGATTTGATGCTGCCGTCCGCGAACAACACATTCGCTTGCCCGGCATGCACGGGGCCGATGTCCCGATAGTCCTGAAGATTCGTCCAAGGATAGCTCGAGAAGGTTTTTATCGCCGGCTGTTCAATGTCAAAAATACTAACGCTGTTGGCGCTGTCGTGAACAGTAATCGTCGCTGTCTTGCCCCACGCTTGCCACGTGGTTCCTCCTCCCGTCAACTGAGCGGGACCGTCAGAGAATGACTCGCACATCCGATCTCCCGCCTTTCCAAAATCCCCGAGATCAGCCGTCGCGAAAGCTTCCTTTTGATCACCGACGTTGCTGTCAAATTTGAGAGGGATAATCGACGAACTGTGATATGAGCCATCGACAGTACGGCGTGATAGCGGCCCTTGGGTGTCGCGGAGGCCTTTGACGTATTCGCCGGACGGGTACGTTAAAACGATATCGTTGCCTGTGTCCACGGAGGTAAGGTTTGCTGCGGACCGCACCAGAAACCAGCTGGAAGCGTAGTTGGTGTTGTAGCCCTTCTTGAGGAATTGCTCGACGACCGCGTTCGCTCGGTCCGTCGAGAAATTCGAACCCGTGGCTAGAACAGTCGCTGCGGCACCGGCGTTCAATTTCGTCGAATCACTTGTCGCCTCGTTCGCATCGTAGGTGATCGCCCCAAGGTAGTCGTTGATCTTCTCGCTCAATTTCGCAGGATTCGAGGGGCACAACATCTTGCCAGGCTGACCCATTCCACCGTTGACCATGTCCGCGACCCAGCCGATCGTGTCGATGGAACCATCTCGCTTTCCATCGAAAGCGCCCGAGCAGTAGCGTTCACGTGGATCGCCATCCGCATGGGTCGTCAGACTGACGTAAAACTGACGCAAGTTGTTGCGGCAGGTGTTTTGCCGGGCCGACTCACGTGCACCGGCGAGTGCCGGCAGAATGATGGCGGCGAGGATCGCAATGATCGCGATCACCACCAGCATTTCCACCAGCGTGAAACCCTTCTTCTGAATCTTCATCCGCTCTGTTCCTGTTCACTGCGGGCGGGCCTCGTCGAGCCGGGGTTCACGCAGGAAAGGGGGCCGCCCTCATGCCCATTTCCTAAGTCGACGGCACCCGCCGTCGCCCATGCTTCCAACGTCTTTCGCGGGTGATTCTTGGCGGGTTGAATGAACACACGGTGACAACTGAGCGAAGGAATGGCGATGAAACCGCGTGAAAACATGCGCGATGAATGTGAAGAAACGGCGAGTCCCGAACGACGGTCCCCTCTCGGTCGTGTCGCGGCGGACTCGCAAAAACGAATTAAGGTTTCTGGATTCGAGCGGAACAGCCGATATAGTCGCTACAGACCGTAAACTCGACGGAGAGCCCACCCGCGTGAAGGGGCTCCGGACGCGTGGGCGGCAGGAATAGCCCGTAGGGCCCTGGGGTTTTAGGGCCCTGGGAACGCATTTTTTCCCATTGCATGAATTTGCCCCTTCCTGCTAGTGTCCCGCTTCCTCCGTAGTTTTGCGCAAGGATGCCAAGATGACGAGACAACCTCCGCATGGAAGTGGAGCACGCTGGCGCGGCTTATTGCTCGCGTTCTGCCTCCTCGCGCCCGCTGTCGCCGTCCGCGCCGAAGACGCGCAGTGGATCTGGTGCTCCGAACAACCCCAAGGCCGAGTTCCGCAGGGAGCCTGCCATTTCCGCAAAAGTCTGACAGTCAAGACCGTTGAAGCCGCGACGTTGGCCGTCGCCGCCGACGATAACTTCGAAGTCCACGTGAACGGCCGAGTTGTCGGTTCCGGCGCCGGTTTTCGCCGCTTGGTCGAGTTCGACATCAGCCGGTTCATCTCGCGAGGGCGAAATGTCGTCGCGATTCGGGTTTCGAACACTCAAGGGAACACCGCCGCGCTCGCCGCGCGGCTGCTGGTCAAGGAAACCCAAGGCCAGTGGCAGGCGTATTCGACCGATGCCTCCTGGAAGACCAACACCAGTCCGTTGCCCCTCTGGGACACGTCGCTCTACAACGATTCGCGCTGGCCGGCCGCTCAGGCGCTCGGTCAACTCGGCCAGACCCCGCCCTGGGATCGACAACCGAAAGTGCCCGTCGACGAGTTCGACCGCAACGAGCGATTCCGGATTTCCAACGAATTCGCCGTCGAGCAGCTCTTGGATGACTCGCAAACTGGCTCGTTGATCGCCATGGCCTTCAACGAATTCGGCCAAGTCATCGCCTCCCGTGAGGGCGGTCCGCTGATGCTGCTGACCGACAGCAATAACGACCGCAAGATCGACCGAGCCCGCGTTTACTGCGAGGAAGTTCGCAATTGCCAGGGGATTCTGCCGCTCAACGGCGAAGTGTTCGTGACCGCCGAAGGCCCGTCGGGCGTTGGCCTCTACCGGCTGTCGGACGGCAATCGCGACGGCAAGTTGGAAGACTGCAAACTGGTGCTGAAGTTCAAAGGGGAAATGGGCGAGCATGGTCCGCATGCCGTCGCCATGGGGCCGGACGGTCTGCTCTACGTCGTGCTCGGCAACATGTGCTCCTACGACGGAACGTATGACGAACACAGTCCGCATCGCAACTATTACGAAGGCGACTTGCTGCCGCGGATCGAGGATCCAGGTGGACATGCGGTCGGCGTGAAGGCGCCGGGCGGGACCGTGATTCGGACCGACGTCGATGGATCGATCGTCCAGCTTTACGCCGGCGGTTTGCGCAACGCGTACGACGCGGTGTTCAACCGCGAGGGCGAGCTTTTCGTGCATGACAGCGACATGGAGACGGACGTCGGCACGCCTTGGTATCGCGGCACCCAGTTGTTCCATGTGATTCCGGGCGGCGAGTATGGCTGGCGGAGCGGTTGGTCTCGATGGCCCGAGTACGCCGTCGATAACCTCCCTCCTGTTCTCGACACTGGCCGCGGTTCGCCCACGGGCGCCGCCTGCTACAACCATTTCGCGTTTCCCTCGCGTTATCACAACGCGTTGTTTCTCGCCGACTGGACGCGGGGCCGCATCTTGGCTGTGCGAACCAAAAAATCGGGCGGTGGTTTCACGGCGACCAGCGAGGTGTTTTTAGAAGGCGACCCGCTGAACGTCACCGACTTGGATGTCGGTCCCGACGGTTCGCTCTACTTCGTCACCGGCGGCCGTGGAACGGGCGGTGGCCTCTACCAAGTCTCGTGGCGCGGAAAAATCCCCCGCGAAGTCGCCGATCTCGGCCAAGGAATCACGCTCGCGATCCGTCATCCGCAATTGCAATCGGCCTGGTCCCGCCAGCGCCTGGCCAAACTCAAGGCGGAAATGGGCGACAGCTGGCAACAGCAACTGATCGGCGTGGCCAGCAGCGATCGGAACCCGTCCGAGTACCGCACGCGGGCCTTGGAACTGCTGCAACTGTTTGGCACCCCGCCCGACCTGATCTTGCTCGAAAATATGACTCGCGATCGCGATGAGCAGGTCCGCGCGAAAGGGGCCGAACTGCTGGGACTTCAGTCCGACAACGATTCGCGCCGCCTTCTCCTGCCGCTGCTACGCGATGATGACGCGACAGTTCGCCGCAAAGCGTCCGAGGCGCTCGCGCGCATGGAGGCTTCGGTCACGCTTGAACAACTCCGCGTGTCGCTAGGATCCGAAGATCGCTACGAGGCGTGGAGCGCCCGTCGACTACTCGAATTGCAACCGCCCGAGCAATGGCGGGAAACGGCTCTCAAGCAGCTCAATCCGCGGGTGCTCGTCCAGAGCGGCCTGGCGCTGATGATCGCCGAACCGGACATGGCCAACGGCGTCGCTGTGATCGACAAGATCGGCGACCGCTGCGCGAAATTCGTCAATGACCGCGACTTCACCGACATGCTGCGGCTCATGCGAGTGGCGATTCATCGCGGCCAAGTGCCGGTCAGCGAATTGACGGCAGCCCGAAAATGGCTGGTCGAGGAATTCCCTTCGGGCGACGAGAACATGAACCAGGAGCTTACGAACCTCCTCGTGTTCATGCAGGCGGGCGAGATCATCGATCGCTATGCCCAATATCTGCGTTCCAAGGCTCCGGCCCCACAGCGTCTGCATGCCGCGTTGCAAATGCGGTATCTCGAAACGGGTTGGAAGTCGGAACAGAAATGGGAGTTGATCGAGTCGCTTGAGCGGTTCGCCCGCTCCGATGAGGATTCCAACCTGCCGATCTACGCGCGTAATTCAACGCGTGATTTCGCGCGGGGACTCACGGAAGAGGAGAGCGTCTACGTGCTGGAACGGGCCGTGAAGTGGCCCAACGCGGCGCTCGGCTCGCTGTTCCGTTTGCCCGAGAAGCTCAGCGATGATCAACTGGCACGGCTCGAGGAAATCGACCGCCAACTGAGCGAGCGGGCCGAGGAGTCGTCAAAACCGCTGCAAGTCGGGATCGTCGCGCTGCTGGCTCGCAGCGGCGATACGTCCGCCAACACGTATTTGCGGGAGATCTGGCGCCGCGATCCGGATCGGCGCCAAGCCACGGCGATGGGCCTGGCCCAAAAGCCCGACGGCGACAATTGGAACTACTTGGTTCGCAGCCTGTCGTTCCTCGAGGGCCCGGCCGCCATCGAGGTCTTGGAGAAGCTGCGATCTGTCGATCAGGCTCCGGAAGACCCCGAGTTCTACCGTCAAGTGATCTTGCGCGGGTTGCTGCTCAAGGATCAAGGAGCTGATCGGGCACTGGCGTTGCTGGAACACTGGTCGCAGGAGAATCCAGCTTCAGCCGGGGACAGTTGGGAAACGGCCCTCAAGGCGTGGCAAAAGTGGTACCGAGACCAGTATCCAGACCGGCCTGAGCCCGTCTTGCCCGTCGCGGACGCCGAGAGCAAATGGAAATTGGGAGAATTGCTCGAATACCTATCCACCGGCGAAGGCGCCAAGATCGGCAGTTCGACACGTGGGGCGACTGTATTCGTCAAAGCGCAGT
>JBJTOW010000061.1:0-3834 GCA_046074805.1 Planctomycetota bacterium
GCCGGCCTCGCCCGCGCCGCCTGCCGTAACAGCGCCTGCCACAACGCCCACAACAACGCCCGACAATCCGGCCGCTACAGCCCCTGCCCCGGTGTCCTCGAGCTCATCCGCCGATTCGGCTGTTAATCCGGCCGCCCCATCGGACGTCGGTTCGGCCGTCGCGACGCCGGGAAAGCCGTCCCAACCCGAGAATGCGTCAGTCGCCATCGCGACACCCAGTGGGCCAGCCAACGAGTTCACCCGATTGCTGCCGGAACTGCGGGCGGCGTTCGCTGGCAAGACGGGCGAGGCGACCCTCCGTCAAGCGATTGGGGTGGTGTTTCAGGAACAGGAGGCGATGGGGTTGCTGCGAGCGCTCGACAAGCGTCATCTCGATGTCGATCGTCGTCCGCAGAAAATCAAGGTCCATCCGCCCGGCAACGTCCAGCAGGCGATGCTAGTGACGATCAATGCGGTCATGATGGACGATTTCACCAAAGGGCTGGAAGCGCGGTTCCGCAACGCCTTAACGCTGGCGGGCGTGGAACCGGCCGCCGCTCGCGACGCCGCGCGGCTCGCCGCTGTCGGCCTGGGACCGGCCAACCAGCTTCCGGAAACTTTGGTTTACAACGAGGAAGCGACGCAAAAAGCTCGGGAACAAGCGGCCGCCGAAGTCGACGCGGCGCCCGAATTGAACGCTTTCCAGCCCGGCCGGTCGACGATCGCCGAGGGCGGCAAGCCGCTCAGCGTCTCCAATCTCCGGTTACTGCTCGAGGAACACCGCGCGGTGCTGAAGGAACGTGGTTGGATCGAGCGGCTGGGACATTCCCTGGCCAGTTTGGCGATCTACGGCGGCCTGTTCGCGCTGTGTGGATTGTCGATCCATCACACACGTCCGGGCTTGCTAAGCGACACTCGTAGGCTGGCGGCGTTAATCGGCTCGGTGGCCGCGACGGTGGCCGCCAGTTGGTTTCTGTCGCATGACCAGTGGCGGGCGGAAGGTGTGCCGCTCACCCTATTCGGCTTGACGGTCGCCGTGGCCTATCCGCGCGAACTGGCGTTGTTGCTCGGAGCCACGCTCGTGCTCCTTGTGTCGCTTGCGTTGGGGCACGACTTGGCGCCATTCATCGTGCTTGTGGCGATGGTCGGCGCGTCGGTGATGGCGCTGGGCCGCATTCGCACCCGCACTCGGCTGATCTACGTCGGCGCGGCTGTGGCGGCCATCAGCTTTGGCGTCGCCTTGTGTGTCGGGCGAGTCCTTGGGCAAGCGTATGGGGTGCCGCAAATGATCAGCGGCCCGATCGCCGACGCCGCGCCGCCGGTCGCGCGAGCGAACATGGTGGGCGGGCTCCTTAGCGCCGCCTCGTGGTATAGCTTGTGCGCGGTCGTCGCCAGCTTCGTGATGACCGGCCTGCTGCCGTTCGTCGAAAGGCTCTTCGATGTGCAAACCGACATGAGCCTGTTGGAACTGGGAGATCCGCGGCATCCATTGCTTCAGGAACTGGTGCGCCGAGCTCCCGGCACCTACAACCACTCGATCAACGTGGCGTCGATCGCCGAGTCGGCGGCAGAGGCGATTGGGGCCAACTCGCTGCTCGTTCGCGTCGGGGCCTATTTCCACGACATCGGCAAGACGCTCACCCCGCACTATTTCATCGAAAATCAAGGCTCGGAACCTAGCCGCCATCAGGGGCTTGGGCCCGCCATGAGCACCCTGGTGATCATCGCCCACGTGAAAGACGGCGCTAACCTCGCGAGGCAACACCGACTGCCGCAGTCCATCATCGACTTCATCGAACAGCACCATGGCACGACACTGGTCGAGTACTTCTTTCGCCAAGCGGCGAAATTGAAAGAACACGACGCCGAGGCGGCGGAGCCGGACGAAGCCAGCTTCCGCTACCCGGGCCCCAAACCGCAGACCCGCGAATCGGCCGTGCTGATGCTCGCCGACGCCGCGGAAAGCGCTAGCCGAACACTGGTCGATCCGGCACCCGCCCGAATCGAAAGCCTGGTCCGCGATATCTCCCGCAAACGGCTGCTCGACGATCAATTCTCCGAGTGCGGACTCACGCTCGAACAATTGCACACCATTGAGCAGAGCTTGGTCAAATCGCTCTCCGCCGTCTATCATGGCCGCGTCAAATACCCCGACCAGCCCAGCGGTTCGTGAACAATCGCTCGACAGCCCACCGGGAAGATAACTTGCGAGGTCCCTTGTAGGCAGCCCTGTGCGCTAACCGGCGAGAACCCTTGAAAGACGCTTGAGAGATGCCTGAAAAGTCCCCCTATCGCGTCCCGGTGAACAATGCGCAAGAGCGGCTGCCGGTCGACCGCCAGCGACTGCGGGAAGCTGTGCGAGCGATCCTGGCCGGCGAAGGCGTCTCGCGGGGCGAGGTCAGTTTGGCGATCGTCGACGACCCGACGATCCATAGGCTGAACCGGCAATTCCTACAGCACGATTACGCGACGGATGTGCTCAGCTTTCTGCTTGAGGAATCCTCCGATCCGTGGCGGATCGAGGGCGAAGTGATCGCTAGCGCCGATACGGCGCTGCGTTCCGCCGACGAGTATGGCTGGGAGCCGGCGGATGAACTGTTGCTGTATATCGTGCATGGCACGCTGCATTTGGTCGGCTACGACGATCATGATCCGGACGATCGAACGGTCATGCGGGAGCGCGAACGCCACTATCTGGCCCCGTTTGGCCTTCAACCCCGTTACTGAGAGCGTTTCCCCAAGGGCACGGAGTCGCCTATGCCGGCCGAGAAGAGTCTTGCGATCGTCCTGCGGGTGGTTGAGTTCAGCGAGACCAGTTGCGTCGTGATGCTCTTTACCCGGGATTTCGGGAAGGTGAGCGCCTTGGCGAAGGGAGCGAGGCGGCCCAAGAGCCCCTTCGAGGCTGCCCTTGACCTGCTCGCCGTATGTCGCGTAGTGTTCCTGCGGAAATCGGCCGACGTCCTGGACCTCCTCACTGAGGCCAAGTTGGAACGCCGGTTTCGGGCGGCCACTCGCGACTTATCCCGACTTTACGCTGGGTATTACGTCGTCGAGTTGCTGCGGGAGATGACCGATACGCATGACCCTCACGAAGCGCTGTTCGACGCGGCTCTGGGCGCCATCACGGCACTGGACGGCGACGGCGATGTCTTCGCGACCGTCTTGCGGTTCGAACTCGCCGCGCTCCGCGAACTGGGACACCTGCCCAGTCTGGCCGAGTGCGTCGGGTGTGGATGCCCCGTCGAAGCCAGCGAACGCGTCGCGTTCGGCTATCTCGCCGGCGGTGTCCTCTGTCCCGCATGTCGCCCTGGACAGCATGCCGTCGTCAACGTCAGCGGCCCCACGCTCCTGACGCTCCGACGGTTTGCCCGCGAAGCCGAATCCACAGCAGCAACCGAATCCACAGCAGTAGCCGCATTCGCCACCGCGCCAGACGCCTCCTTGAATACCCCTATGGTTCCCGTTGCGTTTCGCGGCGAATTACGAGCTGTCATGAATCACTACATCGCCAATTTATTAGGTCGCTCGCCACGGCTCCACCCGTGGCTCCAAGCCTACGCCAGCCGCGGCCCCGATCCATTGCCAGGCGCCGCGCCAGCGAGAATCACAGCCCGCTCGACAGCTCAAGAACCAGCTTAAGAGCCAGCCTAGTAACCATTGGTCCCGACAATCCGACAAACGCCGTGAATCTGGAGAAGGAACTCCCGGAATGCGCCGACCAGCGATCCCTGCGCCTCCTCCACCGTCGCCTCGCTCGCCTCAATGGCTCGGCCGACCGCCGGCGGATTGCGACATACGAGGCGGCGATTTGTCAGTTGGCGATGCGGCAGTTGGCGATGCGGCAGTCAGCGATGC
>JBJTOW010000062.1:0-3169 GCA_046074805.1 Planctomycetota bacterium
AACGACGAAATAGGAGGCCGTTTTGGGGCAGTTGTCAGTTGTCAGTTGTCAGTGGCCTTCGCAAATTGGTCATTGGTTGGTCACTATCGTGTGACTGAACGACTCGAGGCGTGCCGATACGAATTGTTGAATTTGACAAGACACCGGCGACGACCCAACCCGCCCCCGCGAGTCGACAACCCGAAATCATTCACCCAACCCCGACCACTGACAACCGACAACTGGCAACCGACAACCGACAACTGGCAACATTCGCTACGCCATTCCTTGTCCCAAAAAATAACGCATCAGTTTCCAGCCTTCGGGGAAGGACAGGGGGGACTGGGCGGCGGCGACTTCGTCGTAGGACTGGGCTCCCGAGGCGGCGATGCCGGTGCCGCAAATCGTCCAAGGAACGTAGCCGTGGCTGTGGGTTTTGGTACGGACGGGCGTAGGATGGTCGGGCGATACGAGAATGCGGTAATCGCCTTGGGCTCGCAGAGCGTCGTGCAGCGGACCAACGATGTGCCGATCGATCTCCTCCAGGGCCGCGATCTTCGCGGCCGCGTCGCCTTCGTGGGATGCCTCGTCGGGCGCTTCGATATGCACGCAGATAATGTCAGTGCTTGGCAAGGCGGCGATCGCGTATCGCCCCTTCGCCGCATAGTCGGTGTCCAGGTAGCCCGTGGCGCCAGGAACTTCAATCCGATCCCAGCCCACTAGCGCCGCGAGTCCTCGGAGCAGATCGACCGCCGTGATCATCTTGCCCGATTTACCGTAGCGGTTGCGGAACGACTCGAGTCGCGGAGCGCGGCCTAGTCCCCACAACCACACTTGCGTCGCTGGCAATTTGCCAGCTAATAGCCGGTTGGAGTTCACTGGATGGTCCGCGAAGTCGCCTTGGCTGCGGTCCATCAGTCCACGGAGCAACTCGGCGCCAACGCCTCGAGGGAAGTCGTTGACGATCGACTTGTCGGTGAGGTCATGGGGCGGCGTGGTGCCAGTTTCCGTCGCGAACGGGGCCAGTTCGCCGGCTGCTCCGCGGTACAAAAGCAGGTTGCGGTAGCTCACGCCGGGAACGAATCGCCAGCGATCGCCTCCCAGCGTTTCTTGGGCGGTGGCGAGCAACGCGGCCGCTTCGGCGCTGGAAATATGGCCCGCAGTGAAGCTGCGCATCAGTTCGTTTTCAATGGTGACCAGGTTGCAGCGAATCGCCCAATCGTCGGGACCGAGTTCGATGCCTTGGGCGGCCGCTTCCAAAGGAGCTCGGCCCGTGAAATTGACGCACGGGTCGTAGCCCAAAAGACTTAGGTTCGCCACATCCGATCCCGCCGGTAAGTGGGCAGGCACGTTGTTCGCACGTCCGACAACGCCGGCGGCCGCGATCGCGTTCATGTGGGGAGTGCGAGCGGCCTGGAGCGGCGTTCGGCCGCCGAGCGACGGCTGCGGTTCGTCGGCGCAGCCATCGGGAATGATAATGGCGTACTTCATTGATTAGCCTCCGAGCACGCGGAGACGCACCGTGCCCGCGCGGACGACTTTCAATTGGTCGATCTCCCGTACCGCCGCCGCCGCCGCGCCTTCGCTGGCGGCGTGCGTCATGATCACCAACGGGACGTAGCCGTCGAGGGCGTCGGTGGCTTCGTGCTGGATCACCGATGCGATCGAGATGCGGTGGCGGCCCAAAGCGCCGCAGATCTCCGCCAACACGCCGGGATGGTCGGCGACCGCGAACCGCAGATAGTACCGCCCCATGACTTGGCTGTGGTCGCAACGATCGACTCGCGATTGTCGATGCGACCACAAATCGAGCGCCCGAAAGGTGATCTGCGCGCGGCCGGTGATCGTGTCGATCAAGTCGGCGACCACAGCCGACGCCGTCGGCATCCGGCCCGCGCCCAGCCCGTGGAAGAACAACCGGCCCACTGCATCCCCTTCCACCGTGACGGCGTTGTACGCCTGGCGGACTTCCGACAGCGGACGTCCGATCTTTACGAGATTCGGGGAAACATGGATTTCCAACTGGCCCTGCGACAGCTGCGCGAGGGCGATCAATTTGATGCGATACCCAAGTTGCCGCGCATACTGAAGATCGGTCGAGTCGAGCCGGTCAATGCCGACACGGGGTATCTCGGCCCAATGAATCCGGGCCCCAAAGGCGATGTGCGCCAGAATCGCCAACTTCTGGGCCGCATCCGAACCGTCGATGTCCATGGTCGGATCGGCTTCCGCGTAGCCAAGCCGCTGCGCTTCGGCCAGCGCCTGCGCAAAGCTCATCGCCTGCTCTTCCATCCGCGAAATGATGAAATTGCTGGTGCCATTCAGAATGCCGCGCAGAGAGGAAATCTGGTTGGCCGAGAGGCATTGGCTGATGTTCGTGATGATCGGGATGCCGCCCGCCACCGCCGCCTCGAAGGCGATCGACCGGCCGAGTTCGCGGGCGCGATCAAACAACTCCGTGCCGTGTTCGGCCAGCAGCGCTTTGTTCGCGGTCACCAGATCCTTGCCGCTTTCCAAGATCCGCAACGCGACCGTCCGAGCCGGTTCCAAACCGCCCATCAGCAGCGCGACCACGCTGATTTCCGGATTGCCCGTGATGTTCGCCAAATCGTCCGAGATCTTGTGCGGCGGCAACGCGACTTCCCGCTCGCGAGCCAAATCGCGGACCACGACGTGTTCCAAAATCACGTTGCGGCCGGTCTGCCGCGTAATTCGATCGGCATGGTCGAGCAGCAAGCGGGCGACACCGGTGCCGACCGTTCCAAGCCCGACAATTGCGACCTTCGTGTCCGCCATGGCGATTCAATAATTCCTTGCCGGATAACGCTTTCGACCGGAAATCACACGCCCGACCGGCATTCGGGGGGGACTCTTCAACCGCAGTTGCCATCGTAGGTAGCGGGCCTGCCGAGCGTCAAGGCGGCGGATTTGGCGACCGCTTATTGCGAACTGTGGCGGACACGCCTAAGATGTCGAAAAGATATTGGGAATCTGTCTCAACAAGCGTTCGCCAGCCGCTCTGTCGGCTGGCGGCCATTGCGGGGTACAAGCTCATGGTATCGCTGCTGCCACTGTTCCAATTGGAACCCGGCCAACGCGCCCGTATTCGTCAACTGATGGGGTTGCCAGACCAAGTCCATCGGCTTGAGGAATTGGGGCTGCGGGCTGGGTCAACCGTCGAAATGGTGCA
>JBJTOW010000063.1:0-2608 GCA_046074805.1 Planctomycetota bacterium
CTGACCGGCCGATTTGGCGCCACCTCGGTGAGTCAGCAGGCGCGATATCCGTCGTTTGGATCGATCGTGGCGCGGCAGTGCGGTCCGCGTCGCCAGGGAATGCCGGCGTACGTCGGTTTGCCTTCGGCCGAAAGTGTCTATCTGTTCCCGGGCTACCACGGCGCGGCGTATCTCGGCGGCGCCTACAACCCGTTCGATGTCGACACCGAATCGAAGTACCTACACCATGGCTACGGGACCAAGATCGGCCGGCCGAAGATGTTTACCGCGATGGCGCAGGTGGACGTCGAGCGTTTGAAGTCGCGCGGGCAACTGCGTCAGTCGCTGGACCAAATTCGACGCGAATTCGATCAGAAGCGAGTCATGGACTCGATCGATAGTTTTCAGCGGCAAGCCCTCAATATGATGTCCGACGGCAATACGGCGGCCGCGTTTGACATCGGCCAAGAGACGCCGGCCACGGTTGAACGCTATGGCGACAACCCATGGGGACGTTACACCCTCATGGCGCGAAGGCTCGTTGAAGCCGGCTCGACGTTTGTGACGGTCGACATGCCGCACTGGGATCATCATTCCAGCTTGGTGGAAGGGCACGCGCCGAACATGAGGGCGATGGACCGGGCGGTCGCGGCGCTCGTGAGCGACTTGTCCGAGCGCGGACGACTGGACGACACCTTGGTCGTGGTAATGGGCGAATTTGGTCGAACGCCGAAAGTCAACAGCGGCCAGCCCGGCATTCCGATCCCAGGACGGGATCACTGGGGCGACGCGATTTCCGTGATGATGGCTGGTGGCGGTCTGCGTGGCGGTGTCGTCGTCGGGCAAACCAATGCCCGTGCCGAACATCCGATCGACAGACCGCTCCAACCGCACGACATCTTGGCGACCGTCTACCATGTGATGGGCGTCGATACCTCGGTCGCTTTTCCCGATCATGCGGGCCGACCGATTCCCATCCTGTCGGCGGGCGAGCCGATCCGGGAATTGATTTGAAACACACCTACCTTCGTGGCCTCCCCGTGGCTGAAGCCGCATCGGTTGGCGCGACCGGAAACTGCCCACCATGAAGTCCCCACCGATCGCGGTTGCCTTTCTTTCAGCCGCCCTCACGCTCTGGCCTCTCTTCTCGCCCGACGGCGGTCGACGCCACGCCGCTGGCCACGAGGCCGTGATAACGCTGGAACAAGCGAGAGAGCAGGGACGGTCCAAATCGCGGTTCCTGCGCGAAGCGAAATCGGAGCCTGCGCCGAACGCGAAGCCCGTTTCCAAACCATCATCCACCGCTCCCCAGACCAACGTTGCGTTTTTCAAGGAATCTGTCGCGCCGATTCTCACGAAAAGTTGTCTGGCTTGCCATGGTCCGAATCGCTCCGAAGGTCGGTTGCGGATCGATCAATTGAACCCCGACCTGGTGAATGGGCCGGATGTCGAGCGATGGCGCGAGGTCTATAACGCGCTCAGCAAGTCCGAAATGCCACCGGACGACGAACCCGATGTCGCGCTCGCCGACTCCGATCGAGGCCGCATCGTCGATTGGCTGGGCGAAGAACTGAACACGGCGTCGCTCATCCGCCGCAATAGCCAGACGCATTCGTCATTTCGGCGGATGACCAATTACGAATACGGCTACGCCCTGCAGGATTTGCTCGGAATGCCGTACTCGCTACCCACCAAGTTGCCGCCGGAAACGACTTCCCCAGATGGCTTCAAAAACAGTTCAGACTTGTTGCAAATCTCGGCGATGCAGTTCGAGACTTACCGCGAAATCGGGCTGAAGGCGATCCGCCGCGCCGCTGTTTCGGGTGAACGGCCTCAGCCTGTCATCTACGTCATTTCGATGCCCGAAGAAATGGAAAAGGCGGAATCGAAGAAGAACGCCAAGGAACCAGATCCCAACCAAAAAAAGCCGCGACGTCCGGGCAACCAACAACAGCTTTTCCATCGGGAAACGGGCGCAACCGCGCCATTCGTAGGCAGCAAGCCGATGCCCAAGCCACCCGAGGCCGTTGTCGCGCAGACCCCGGCGCCATCCCCGGTGGCACTCGTGCTTCCGCGATCCGCCGAACTGAAATTGGATCTAGACCGATTTCTGCCGGATGACGGCGTCATGCGAGTCCGACTTCGCGCCGGTCGTTCAACAATGCACCCGGAAGAATTCGCGAGCTTGCGATTGGTATTCAGCGCCCATACCAGCAACAACGCCAACTTCTCGCAGACGATCAGCGAACGCGATCTCCCCGTCACCGCTTCGGCGGACAACCCCGAGTTCATCGACTTTTTCATCCCGCTGAGCGACATCCAGCGGAACCCGTTCCGTAAGCTCGCCACAACTTTTCCACGACGCGACGAGTTCCTGCACATTCAAAATGTTTCCAGCACGGGCCGCGGCGCTGAACCGTTGCAAGTGCTGATCGACTACATCAAGATCACCGCGCCGTTCTATGAAACTTGGCCTCCCAAGACGCACACCGAGGTCTTCTTTGCATCCGACAATAAGTCCAACGAGGATCTCTGTGGACGCGAAGTGCTTGGCCGATTTCTGCGTCGAATTTGGCGCCGGCCTGTCAGTGAATCGGAGATTGGCCAGTGGATGACGCTGTTTGCGAAG
>JBJTOW010000064.1:0-5970 GCA_046074805.1 Planctomycetota bacterium
TCGACAAACTGCAAGGCAACGACAAGGCGATCCTCCAAGAACGCGACCGAAGATTGGCCGACGCACGCGAACAGCGCCGTGCGATGCGGCAGACGCGACAGGAGGAGCGTGGAGCGGCCGGTCAACGAGTGGTAGCCAACAACCGGGCACCTGCTCGGCGTCCGATCGACTTCGCGGCCGTCCGCTCCAGCATCACGATAGGAGCGGTGCTGCAAATGCTCGGCTTCCGGGCTCAATCGGCATACCGCGGCCAACAACGCGGACCATGCCCGCTCCACGGATCAACCTCGGGAACGAGCCGCTGCTTCTCCGCGAATGAGCGCGAACACGTTTTCCACTGCTTCAAGTGCGGTCGGTCCGGCAATGCCCTCGACCTGTGGGCGATGGCCACAAAACTTCCGCCCTACGAGGCGGCTGTCGACCTGTGCGGCCGGCTCAACGTGCCGATCCCCTATCTGCCAATGCCTGATTCCGACGGCGACAGAGAAGAGGAACCCGTAGCTGGCCTATCGACATCACCTGTGCAATGTTGACCGCTATCCCTGTTCCCCTTCCCATCACCCACTAACTCGATCGAAGCCTTCTTTCTGATTACGCCGAACCAGCACAGTACACAGATCCAAGTCATGCGGGCCGCGTTTTCATCGCTGCGCGGGAGGGGCGTTCCGGTGATCGAACGGGATCTGTTTACCGGCGCGCTCGACACGCGGAGGCTCGTTTTGGCGGCTATCGGCAAGTCGCGCAGAGTCTTCAAGCGTCGGACCGAAAATGCCGTCATGGGAATCGCCGTCGCATTGCTGCTGGACGAGTCCGGTTCAATGTCCGGGGCAAAGGCTAAGGCAACGCTAGATGTCGCGGTCATGCTCGCCGAAGCATTACGCGGCATTCCACAAATCGAGCTCGAAGTCTATTCGCATACGACGTCCGTCGAGGACGATCGGAATTGCCTTATTAGGCAACTCGCAGGCAAGCGGATGCGCGACCACCGCGCCATCGGCGGCTATGCAGCCGATCACATGGGCAGCAATTACGATCATCAGGCCATCTTGACCGTCGCCAAGTTGTTTCGGCAAGCGACGAGATTCCCAAAACGATGGCTGCTCGTCGTAAGTGACGGCCAACCCTCGGGTACAGGTTACGGCGGCGTACCAGCCATCATCGCGACCCGGGACGCCGTAACTGCCGTGCGACGACAGGGGATTCGTGTGATGAACGTGGCGGTCGAGGATTATGGAAGCGACGAGATCTACGGTGCCCCCTGGGTCCTGCGGCTCACTGATATGCCGCGACTCGTCGAGCAATTCCGAAGGTTGCTCGTGCGCCTCGCCCATGGGGCGTGACGCGCCGACAACATAGGGCAGAAGTTAACTCGCCCTCCGGACACTCTTCGCAAACAAAAAAAAATCTCGGTGGTCTGCGTATCTCTTGAAACTCGCGTTTGATTCGATGCGAGACTCGCGCAATCGACTGCGCGATTTCACTGTCGTAATTGCCGAACCCCCAACGCCAATATCGGTCTTTGCGTCACTACGCGCCTGCGCTTGCGATGCACTTGAAGACTGCGTTCTGCGAAAAACGTAGTACCGCGAAAGAATACGTGAATGAACCGGCGGTGGGATGCGTATAAGTTGCAGTGCAACGCATTGTCCTGGGCTGTTTCCAATCAGGAGTCCTCGAATGTCAAAGAAGTCGTCTCGCGTGAGTGGCGTCGCTCGCATCGCGGTTATTGTCGGTGGAACATGTGCGGAGATGGTACGGTTCGTGAAGTCGCTCGGGGCAGACGCGGTTCTGTGGGTAGACGTGCTCACCGAACTGGAGAAGATAAACGCGTCCCCCGAAGTCATCCGAATCGTGCTGGCGCCCGGGAAGACTCTCGCCAGCCTATTTGAGAACTTGCCTGACGGCGAATATGCGCAGCGGGTGCGAAAGCTGCTAGAGTCGCTACCAGGCGTCGACCTGACCTCAGGACTCGCGCAGTTGGCCGTTGCTGGCATCCATGCGGCCGAACAGCTGATCAGAACTCCCGAATTTCAAGCCGTACTCAGGCAGCTCTATTCCAAAGTCCGGATGCTACACAACGGGACGATCGAGCGAGTCGACATAAGCCTATACTCTTCGTTGTGCGGCGGGTGTGGCGGCCCTGCTGGCGGCCCGCTAGTCGAAGAAATCGCGAATTACTATCGAGATCACGATCATGCCGTCGTCAACATTGCCTACTTCAGGGCGGGCGCGCTTTCCTATGAAGGATGTGGTGAAGCGATTTCCGTCAACGCGGCTGCCGGAGTGATCCGTGACATCGACTTTGCATTGTTTGCACCTCGATCACTCGCCGAAGTGCGATCGCTAAACTACTTTGACTTCCCAATGGTGGGCGGTGACAAGGGACTCCGCGACCGGTTCATGGCAACCGCCATACAGGCCTTCAACTGCTCGGAATTCCGCGTACTGCGTGACCTTAAGGCGCCGAACGTCGCTGCAAACAGCCGCTTCGGAAACATCACGCTCTTTGACCTCGGGTGGTGGCACGACCTGCGAGCTGAACGTATCGGGCGGAATGTCGCGTCGCGATTCCGCAAGCAAGTACTTGACGTCTTTGGGACCGGCCCGGCGTTGGGTGTTATTGACCACATCGAGGTTGAATTAGTCGGGCAGAGGCCCTTCGCCGACGTTTCGATCACGCAGTTGATTGAACAGCTGCGGCAGCACACTCGTGCGCAACCAGCTGGTTTATGTGACGCGGCCGAGAACGTGACATGCCGATTCGATTCCACTATCGTTCGTGTCGTTACCCCGAACCTCGCGTCCGGACACTTTAAGGATGTGTGGCGCGAACGTTGCGCGGCACCGTGTCGGTCGATGCAAGAATTCCGCGAGCGTTTGGCATTTCTCCGCGGACTTCGGCTCGCTCTAGATCACGAAGTTCAAATGCGACGTGACACGCTGGACCGTCTCCGCACCCAACAGCGCGAGGCAAAGGCAGTGTTGGTGGCGGTAATTGACGAATACTACCCGCGTGCGCCCCAGGCGAGGGTGGCGAATTGGTTGTTCACAGATTCGCGGCGGAGAGATCGGGACCGGCGGTTTGCATTCCACGTCAAGGCCCTCCGCGAAGCGAAGCTCGCGGTTGACAGACTGGAAGCGGAAACGGGAGCGCTGGGCGTCTGCCGAGACGATATCGAACGGGAAATTGCCCTCCTTGAGCAGCGACTTCGCACGGTGTTGTCTCTTCTCGACCGGCGATTGCCCCGCCAAGATGCCGCATCTCAGCCGGATTGCGTCGAAATCTCCGACATCGACAAGGCACTGCGGGAACTACTTCAGATCGCAGATTCAGCGGAAACTGACGAGGGGCGCCTGACTGACGTCTTACTTGGCGCTGCCACGCGCGTCACGATGCACGGACTGGCGATCATTACAGGCGTGAATGAAGCGGTTTGGGGCCAGGATCCTCGAGTTGAACTAATTGCCCACCGGCTGAAGGACGGCCCCGTCACACCGGGCCCGTTTTGGGGAGGCAAACGTCCCTTGTCGTACGATCATACCGTGGTCGTCTTACCTCCCGTCGCCGATGACTTGCGCGAGCAGTTGGAAAATGCCTTTGGTAGGCTTATGTCTTCGGCAGATTCCACGCAACTTCTGTTTGCCGACACAGCGGCGGCCGGCTTCAACGTAGTTCAGTTGAAAATGCGGACGCCTAAGTCCGAGACGGACATCATGACGCCGCCCATCGACCACGAATGGGACAAGATTGCCATTAATCCTGAGCGATACCTGCCGGAGGGATTCGACCTGGATCGGCATAAGCCGGGAAGGAATGGCCAATCGCGGCGCGAGCCCGCATCGGTGCTACCTCGATAGTTGTTGGCCAAAGCGGTGAAGGGACCACATCAACATCAACTCGGGGGAACGCAAACGTGAAAACTCTAGCCAACGTCGTGACTTTTGTGACTGTGCTGGTGGCGGTTGCCGTCTGGCGGGGATGGAATGACGGCTGGTACCTCATGACTGGACTGTTCGCTTCTGGCCCTCCCCTTTCCTTATTGGCTTGGTGGAAGTTTCGGCCACGGCCGACGGGACAACAAACGATAGACGAATTCAACACAGCGACTGTCAGTTCCGTCCTGGAAGACGAACTCGCGACGGCCGATGCCGCACTTGGTTCGCCACGCGAGTCTCTCGTTGTTGGTGGCCTTCGCGGCACGCTGCTCGGGCTGGGGTGGAGCGTCTACCTCGCCCTTGCCTTCATGGGAATGCAAAAACTCCCATGGTGGTACGATCGGTATTACGACTCGGACCGTAACGTGCTGGAAGCGAAACTGGCAACGTTGGAAGAGGCGCAGGACTTTTCAGCAGCAGTCGGCGCGCTCGAAGATCGATTATCGAGGAAATCGAGCCATGCGTGGCAGCAGGAGTTAATCCGGCGGTTGTACCGCGACCTCGTGAGCCACGCTCAACAATTGTCATCCGGCGATCGCTTGTCGATTCTGGCGCGAGCAAGGGCCCTGGCTCAGGAAAACTCACTCGATGGCACCATCGCGCAAACGCTGGAAACGCATGATTTCCGGGAGCGAAATCTGGCGCAGAGGATCGACGAACTGACCAACCGCCAGGATTGGGAAGGCGTGATCGACGTGCTCAAGTCGGAACTACTTCGGGACGAGAACTCGGTCGATACGGCACAGCAATTGTACGAAGCCTACTGCGCGGCCGCCGCAAACGCCGAGTCGCTCGACCGCCAGGCTCAGTTCTATTCGCGGGCCGTCGAATTGGCTGCCCGGTACCGCCTTCATGCGGATCAAGCCCAAACGGCCCTATCCCATATCAAGGAAATCGAGGCGGCGCGTGACGAGCAAGCCGTGAACCGTCAAAGGCTAGCGCAATTGGTCGGCGAGGAAACGGACACACGCTTGCGGTTGCTCGACGAGATGCGCCAAGTCGCAAGCCAACAGCCCGCTCCGCTGAAACGGCTCGTGGAGCTCACTCGGATCGGAGAACTGGCGAAGGAACTGTCGGTCAATCTGCCGGGGCTCGATGAGCAAATTCGTGAGTTGACCCAAACCTTGGAGGAACAAACGAAGTTCCTCGATCGTGTGGACGAAATGCGTTGCGACGGAGCACACGAGGAAGCCATTCGCGAACTGTCCGCCATGGTTCGCGCTGGGGATCGCGCAAGCTGGGTGCGGGCGCTCGACCACGAACTGCTCGGTTGCCTCGAAGAATGGTGCGATAACGCGAGAGGTCTTGCGCCAAAGGAACTGTCGGACCGCGTACAACGCGCGGCCACGGTCGCGAAGGAGTGCAATTTGGATGCGCCGTCATTGGGGCTTCGGATGAAGGCAGTGCGAGACCTACTGGTGGATCGTGAGCAAGTGCGTCAGCGCATCGCGGCCCTGAAGCGCGAACGTGAGCTCGAGAAACTCCGCTCCTACTTGGAGATTCTCATCGAGACGGAGCCGAAGGCCGTTTGGGTGGGATCCTACGGCCACGACTTGTGCCGCACGTTGCTCGCCCAATCGCTCGGCATAAGGGACCTCCAGCGACGGCGCGAATTACTCCAAGGCGGCATCGCCGCCGCACGGAGGCATTCGCCAGATGACCTCAACGACCTGGAGGCCGCGCTGGCAACCGTAGACGCTGAGATTCAGCAAGCTCAACGAAAACTCGAGCAGGATGCTGCGGCAGCCGCCGAACAAAAACGACGAATGAGTCCCGTCGTACTTCCGCCCGGAACGAAGGTAGGTGTGATTCGGGTTTCCTCGGACGAGTGGCCGTTCATCGTCGTCGATCTATGGGTGGAAGACTCGGATGGCGCACCCTTGCGAGGCTTAGCTCACAAGGACTTCAAAGTGACCATCGGCGGCCAAGATGCCGAGTTCTTCCTGCGACCGGTCTCAGTTGATGCGGCGACCACAAATTGCGTAATGCTCATCGATGTCTCCGGTTCGGTGGCACCCGTCCTCCCGGAGGTCA
>JBJTOW010000065.1:0-4929 GCA_046074805.1 Planctomycetota bacterium
AGAGCGGCGATATCACGCGCGGACAGATCGAGCATCCGCGGTGCGTAAATCGGATTCACTTCGGCGCCGCCGCCTGTTTCCGCCGAGGTGCCCAGACGATACGTCCATGCGGTCGTGGCCGCTTTCAATTGCAATTCGCCAACGCCCCTCACCGAGCCAGCGCCGCCGAGGAAGTCGAGTTCATCGGCCGTCAGCCACACGTCTCCGCCATAGGACCGGATACCTCCAAGTACCCGGAGCGTATCCTCATCTCCCGTCGCCGAATCCACGGCCGGTAATATCAGCGAAACGAATCCATTGCTGGCCAAAGCGTACGGATTGGTGTTCGTGTCGGAGAGGTGGGTTTTCCAATCGTTGGACGCGGCCGCGAGCCAATTCAAGCCAGCGAAAACAGTGCCGAGCTGATCATTAAACCGAATCAAATGCTCGACGCTCGACTTGTTCGTCAGCGTCAAATCACGATCGTTGATGATTTCAAGCGTGCCCGAAGATTGGGGTGATGTGAGGAGCGTCAACGTGTCCACAGACAAGTTGATCCGGTTGGACGGGGCCACGATCCGCTTCGCCTTGATCGCCGTCGTGGAGGTGGTGATCTGCGTCCCGGCGGGGAGCGTCAGGGTTCCATCCGCAACCACCATCTGAACGCCGTCGGGAGCGGACAACGGATAGGGAATCGTCAGCGATTGATTGTCGCCGAAAACCCGCAAGTTATACGCGTCGGCGTCGATCACCGTATTGATCACAAACGTGTCGCGTGAGTCCACCTCGAAAGTGCGTGCGGTTAGATCGACAGGCAGGGTGACAGACTGACCGGCGGCGCCGACGCCAATCGCCCCCATTTCGATCGGGGTCAACGCGTTGGCCCCATGGATCGTTAAGTTAACGGTCGGATCCAAATAGTTAACCTGGTCGAAACCGTTGTAATTCACTCGCAAATCGCGATTGTTCACCAGATTGGGCACGACAATTTGGATCGGCGCAAGATGGTTAGCGATGGTCAGCGTATCAAGGCCACCGACGCGGTCGGTGACATTGACCACCCGTTTCTCGCCGCCGCCCACGACAAGTTTGTCGTCGCCAGCACCGAAATATAATTCGTTCGGCAAATAGGTCGTGTTAAGTTGCTCTCGCACTGACGCATATGGCACCTTGAAGGTAATCCATTCGGCGCTGAGCCGACGAATGACAAAGTCGTCCGTGTAAGCGTCCGCCGAGCCTTGGATCTTCAGCGTGGAACCAGTGCCACCCGTTCCAGTGAATCGGGCGTAGACCGTTTCCACGCCATCATGATACGCCTGGCTCGAAACAAATCGCGCCTTCCCTCCATTGCAGTCCGCGACACAAATGCGGATGTTCACTCCCGCCGGAGGCCCCGGGAAGAAATTCACCGCCTCGAAATCGAAGGTGTCGGCCGTGACGGATGTGATCAGGAAGTCGCCGGTATACGAGCGTTGGCCGGGAGTCGTGAGATAAACCCGTTGCCCAGCCTTCAAGCCATGGCCGCTGAGGAACCCGGTCACGCTGTCGATAAGTCCCGGAACTAGCAACGCCTCGCGGCCATCGGGCAGCTGCGTGTAACCGATCACCTTGCGGCGTTCGCCCGACGGAACGACCGTCAGTCGGTCGTCCACCCAGGTGGCGGACAGCGCTTCGGTGGACGGGCCAAAATCGTAGATTCGCTGCGTTCCGGTATGAACAATCGAATCAGAACCAAACCCATCGCCGAAGAACACCGTCAGCTTGTCGCCCTTGGCATCGAAAACATCGTCTACCTGCCCGGGATTTAGTGTGGCCTCTCCGGTGCCGTTTAGATAGATGAAGTCCCGTTGCTCGCCGCCTTCGAAATAGATAGGAGCCACCAACAGCGGGTCGGTCATTATCAGGTCGTAGCCGTCGCCACCGTACGCGAAAATGCGTTTTACGCCGCGATACGTCTGTTTCCGGTCGTTGAACTGGACTCGGATGATCTCCCCGCCTCTCTCTAGGTCGTAATCGATATGCAGGATGCTGTACGCCTCATCCTCGACGTCGATATTTGACCCACGCAAAGCGCCGCGTGGCCCCACGTTCAGGTACAGATCGCCACCGGCAAACGCCGGCGGGGGAGCCTGGGTATCGGATTCGTTGCCTCCCAGGAAAATCGGAGCCGGAACCTTTAAGCGGAAGAGAGTGAAGTCGATGCACTTCGTGACAACAAGGATTTTCACGCATGGAGTGATGTAGGCGTTGCCCGTGTTGCCGTCATACCCAACGCCGACACTGGCGCCAAATCCAATGCCGAAAATCGTGAGGCTGGCATCCAGCGATCCGTTGATGATCAGCCGATAATCTTGATTTCCGAACGGCTCGTCGCCGTTGTCGTCCAACCGGGCAACCCGCAGGGAGCCACTCGCGCTACCGCCGAATGCCGGTGGGAAACCGACGGTCACCGCTCCGGCCAGATAGAGATCGAACTCGCCTTCTGTGCTGAAGAAACCATAGGCGGAGATGCCAGTTCCCAGGATGTAGTAGTCCATCTCCACATCCAACCGGATGATGCCCTTGCGGTACTCGATCAGCCCCTTACCATGCATGTCGACTAAGCCGAAGAGCTTTATGTCGCCTTGTAACGCTATGCGATAAGTGTTTCGCGGCACATCCTTATCAAATTGGTCAAAACCAGGCGCAGTGCGGGTGTTTACCTGGAACTTGAAACTGGCCGAGAGTTCGAAGATGTCGGAAGAATATGGGGCTTCCACACCGACATCGATATTGAAGACCAATCCGCCATCCGGGGCCTTGGGAATATCGATAACCTTCTCGGGGATACTCAGCTTCAACGTGTCAAACGCGATGAACGACCCTTCAAACGTGAACCTGAGAACATTGGGCGACGTGAGGCTCTCCATAGAGAACCGGCCGCGCACCGTGAAGCCCGCCGCACCGATACCCATACGCATATAGCCATTGATGAACGCGCGGAACGTGCCCGAATCGAGCATGATCGTTTCCAACTCGTTCGTGACCGTGCGAGTCGCCTCGTCCAGCTTATAGCGGCGAATTGGCTGCGCTGTGGGATACGTATTGATCTCGAACTGGGAGGCGCCGAAAATCTCCAGCGTGGGACCAATCTTCAGGCTAGCCCAAAACTGCAACGCTCCCAAAATGCCTTCCCGGCTCAACTTGAGTGTTCCGCTCACCACAACCGTCACGAACGGCTGCATGGAGAACGACGCGTTCACCATCATCTCGATCTCAAGCAGGCTCACCGAGAAATAGAACGAGCCTTCGACCTTGAAGAACTTGAGTATTTCAAGCGTTCCATCCGCCATCATCGTGAAGTACGGCGATGGCGCGTCGAAAGTCCCGTCGATGTTGGGCGCGCCGGCGCCCACCGGATAACAATTCGACGAATTGTCGTTGCCACCGTCGGAGCAAGGTCGAATCCGTGCCTTCGCCTCGTCCGAGAGATTCGGCAGGAACGCGTCGGATACCTTGACCTCCGCGAGCGCGCTCGTGACGTTGAACACAACGCGGGCGCTGGCGTTGAAATCGAAGAAGTCCTTGATCGCCGCAATGTTACCGACATCAAAACCGACCTCAATGTCGCCCGCGAACCCCTTGTCATTGATGACAAAGACGCCGATTCCGTAAATGTTCAGCAATTGAACATCGTCGGGCCCCACTTCGACCTCCGCGTCGGCGAAAACTTCCAATCCCTCACTGCTGATCTCAAACGAGAACGAGCCAACCATCCGGAACAGTTGAATGCCGAATTGGTCATCCTCGTTGAAATCCGGCACATGCAAATTGAGCCGCCCGGTCGTCTCGACGCGGAACATGAGCGGTTCGAGCGTGTACGTCTTGGTCAGATCGCCACCTCCGGAAGCTTGTCCGGGCAGCGTAAGCGTTTCGTACTTCTTTTCCGTCGAGGTGTTGAGATACAGTGAGCCGACCAAATCGGTGTCGATGCCCAAAGGACGCAGCTTCTCGAAGTTCGTATCAAGCTGCATCACGCCCCAGATTTCCGGCACTTTTTGCTGCTCGGCCCGGAACACGAACGTGCCCGCGACCGCGCCTACGGTTCCCAGGTACAACACGTCCGCTTGGCCCAGCATGTCCAGCTTGATCGTGCCCGCCGTGGCCTGAATATCCAGAGTGAACTTGGCCGACCCGGTGATCGACATCAGTTTGGCCGAATCGATGGCGGCATACAGCTCAATACCGCCGCTAATGATCATTTCGATGCTGACGCCATCCTGAAACGTCAAGAAATTTTGCGTCGATTCGACGCCCTTGTTGCCAGCATTATCCTGCCATGTACCATCCTTGAAGCGTACGACCACATATCCGGGTTTGTCGATACTGCCGGAGTAGAAATAGCGCCACTTGCCATTCATCAATCGCGGCACCGGATCGATGTTTACACCCGGCAGGTCGACAATCTTGCCATCTTTGTCTTTCGTAATAAACTGGATCTCTGCTTCCGAGTCGGTCAGCGAGCTGGCGTCGATTCCCACACCCACTAGATCCGGGAAATCCACTTCAACATAGCCACGGGTATTGAGGTCAATCCGGCTGATTCGGCCGCCATCTTCCGGACTGTTCAACTCCGGCTTCAATTCCACCGTTTGGAAGAAGTAAGACGTGCCGGTCATCATCATGCCGGTCGAGTCGGCGGCTTCATCGTCGAAGAAACGCAACTCGACTTCGCCCAGCTCAAACGCGCCCTTCAGGGTGTAGCGGTAGGTCGAATCGCCTACCTTCGTCGGCGTGCCGTTGACCACAACGCCCGCGGCGCCCGGACCTTCCAGCACGAACTCCTGGTTGCTATCCAAGATCGACGCCTCGTCCATCGTCGCGTCGGCGGATGGCTCAAAATAGACGTCGATTGTCTTGTTCGTGTTCAGCGCGCTGATGCCGACGTTGCCGGATGCGGGCACATCGAAC
>JBJTOW010000066.1:0-8326 GCA_046074805.1 Planctomycetota bacterium
CGGCGGCGGATTCGGCGGCGATGGCGGATTCGGCGGCAGCGGCAGCGCGACCTCCGACCGTCGATACTGCGCCGGCGATGAACGCCGCACCAAGGAACGCCGCACCAAGGAACGCGGCATTGACGCACGCGGCGGCGATGAGCGACGCGAAGTGCGGCGCGAGAGTTCGAAGTACAGCCGCAGTAGGGGAACGATTCGCCATGAAACGACTCGCGCGAGGGTTCGATTCCGGCAAATCGGGCCGCGCTACGCCAACAGTTTGTTGACGAGATTGCCGGCGACGTCGGTCAACCGGAAATCGCGGCCCTGGAACCGGAAGGTGAGTTTGCGGTGGTCCAAGCCGAGCAAGTGCAGAATTGTGGCGTGCAGATCATGGACATGCACGGGGTCTTCGACGGTGTAGTAGCCGATCTCGTCGGTCTTGCCGATTGTCTGGCCGGTCTTGATGCCACCGCCGGCAAGCCACATCGTGAACGCGTCGATATGGTGGTCGCGGCCGGGGAAGTCCCGCACTTCGCCTTGCGGCGTGCGGCCGAATTCGCCGCCCCATACGACGATCGTGTCATTGAGTAATCCATGCCGTTTGAGATCTTGCACCAGCGCGGCCGCGCCTTGGTCGGTTTCACGGCAGATCTTGTCGAGCGACTCGCCGAGTTCCGTGCCCTTATTTCCGTGGTGGTCCCAGTCGGTGTGGAACAACTGGACGTAGCGCACGCCGCGTTGCACGAGGCGGCGGGCGAGCAGGCAGTTGTAGGCGAACGATGGCTTGCCCGGCTCGACGCCGTACAGCGACAGCGTCTCGGCCGTCTCGCCGCGAATGTCCATCAATTCCGGCGCGCTCGACTGCATGCGGAATGCCATTTCGTAGGAAGCGATGCGGGTGGCGATTTCCGGATCGCCGGTGGCGTCGAGCCGCAGGCGGTTGAAATCGTTCACAGCGCCGATGAATTCGCGTTGCCGATCGGGAGAGATGCCCGCCGGATTTTCGAGATCGAGAATCGGGGCCCCGCCCGTGCGGAACGGCACCCCTTGGTAGGTCGTCGGCAGGAACCCGCTGCCCCAATTCGGCGCGCCGCCGCGGGGTCCGCGAGGACCGGACTGCAACACGACAAAGCCCGGCAGGTCTTTCGATTCGCTGCCGATCCCGTAGGTCACCCAAGCGCCCATGCTCGGCCGCCCGAACAGCGGCGAACCGGTGTTCATGAAGAACTTCGCGGGCCCGTGATTGAAGACATCGGTCTTCATCGACCGTACCACCGCGATGTCGTCGACGATCTTCGACAGATGCGGAAGCAGCTCGGAGACCTCGGCGCCGCTCTGGCCGTGCCGCGCGAACTTGCGGGGCGAACCGAGCAACTTGGCGTCGCGTTTGATGAAGGCGAACCGCTTGTTCGCGACAAACGATTCCGGAATCACCTGCCCGTGCAGCTCGGACAGACGCGGCTTCGGATCGAACAGTTCCAACTGGCTCGGACCGCCCGCCATGAACAGGAAGATGACGTTCTTCGCCCGCGGCGTGTGATGCGTCGGCAAGACGGCGAGCGGATCGGTGCGGCGCTCGGGCGCGCCGAGCGGATCAACGGCCGCCGAAGGCGCCGCAGCGCCGGCCGCGCGGCCACCCGGCTCCAGCGCCTCGCCCAAAGTCTGCTCCAGCAGCGACGCCAGCGCCATCGCTCCAATTCCCATCCGGCAGTCACGCAAAAAATGCCGGCGGCCCGCCAGCACCCGCAGTTGCTCGGCGGCCGACAGCCGCTCCGGCTGAAAACGTGGCTGTGGCTTTGATGGCCGTGGCACCGGCTGAGATGGCTCGCTCATCGTCCAAGCTCCTTACGCGGCGAATCCGCGTCATTCACGGGTAATGAATTCGTCGAGATTCATGAGCACGCGGGCCACGGCCGTCCACGCGGCCAGTTCGGCGTGGTCGACGCCCGCGGGCGGTTCGCCGCGGACAACCTGCCGCGCGAGCTGCGGTTCGCGCACGAAAGCTTCGCGCTGTTGCGCGACCAGCTTGAGCAATCGATCCCGTTCGTTGGGCGACGGACGGCGGGCCAGCGCGATACGGAACAACTGGTCGGCGTCGCCCACAGCGCGGCGCGCGAGGGCTTCGGCGCATTCCACAAACACGATGTCGTTCGCCAGCGTCAGCGCTTGTAGCGGGGTGTTGGAGCGCAGGCGTCGAGTACACGACACGTTGGCGTTCGGCGCGTCGAAGGTGGTAAGCATCGGGTACGGCAGCGACCGCCAGAAGAACGTGTAGAGTCCCCGGCGGAAGCGATTGCCGCCGGTCTCGGCTTTCCACGGTTTGGGATTTTGCGTGAAGGCGTACACGCCTTCGGGTTGGGGCGGCATGACGCTAGGTCCCCCGAGTTCGCGCGTGAGCAAGCCGGAGGCGGCCAGCGACAAATCGCGCACGATCTCGGCGTCGACGCGCAGCCGGTTTTGGCGGCCGAGCCATTCGTTCCGCGGGTCGCGGTCTTCCAGTTCCGGACGGCGGCGCGACGACTGCCGGTACACGGAGGAAGTGACGATCAACCGCAGGAACCGCTTGGTCGAAAAGTCGCCTGGGGCGGTGAATTCGCATGCCAGCCAGTCGAGCACTTCGGGATGCGTTGGCCGGGAGCCTTGCAGCCCGAAATCATCCTCGGTTTCGACCAAGCCGCGGCCGAACAGATACTGCCAGTACCGATTGGCGACGACCCGCGGCGTCAGCGGATTGGCCGGGTCGGCCAGCCAGCGGGCGAAGTCCAGCCGCGTTGGGCGGGAGGCGCCGAGCGGGTGCAGGGCGGTGGGCGTCGCGGGCTCGACCTTCACGCCCAGGTTGAGAAAGTCGCCGCGTTTGTGAACGTGCGTCTCGCGGGGCTTCGCGAGTTCCTTCAGCACCATGCTGCGCGGGATCTTCGGTTCGGAATCGCGGAGCTGCGCGATTTCGTCCAGCACCGGAAACGCCGCCCGCGCATGGGACGTTTGCCGATAGTAGTCTTCCAGCAACTTCTTGTTCGCCGCGTCGCGTTTCGCCAGCGCCATGTCGTACGCGACCTGGATCGGTCCGGGCAGTTGAGCCCGCTGCTGCACGGTGACCGTCTTTTCCCACGCCGCTTGGCTGGCCTCCAGTTCCGCGCGGCGCATTTCGAACTGCTTCTCCAAGTCGTCGATCCGGGCGCGGATCGACGCGCGGCGTTCGAGGTCGCCGCGTTCCAGATTCAACTGCGACGGCGCCTCGACCTGCGGTTCCTCGCAGTTGTTCAGGATCGCGAACAATTGGTAGAACTCGCGCTGCGAAATCGGATCGTATTTGTGGTTGTGGCACCGCGCACAACCCAAGGTCAGGCCGAGCCATACTTGGCCGGTGGTGGCGACCCGGTCCGCCACCGCCTCGATCCGGAACTGCTCTTGGTCCGTGCCGCCCTCTTCGTTGACCAGCGTGTTGCGGTGAAAGCCGGTCGCCACCAACTGTTCGGTTGTGGCCTGCGGCAGCATGTCACCCGCCAGCTGTTCGATCGTGAATTGGTCGAACGGCAGGTCGCGGTTGAGCGCCCGGATCACCCATTCGCGGAACGGCCAGATTTCGCGGCCGAAGTCGCGGGTGTAGCCGTTCGAGTCGGCGTACCGAGCTTGATCCAGCCAGTAACGGCCCCAACGTTCGCCGAACGCCGGATGGGCGAGCAGCCGGTCGACATGCCGTTCGAGCGCGTCCGGCGCCATGTCCGCTTCCAGCTCGACCACCGTGTCGACGTCGGGCGGCAGACCGAGCAAGTCGAGGTTCAAACGGCGGGCCAACACCGCGCGATCCGCGTCCGGCGCCATCGCGAACTTCTCCCGCGCCAGCCGCTCGCTGATGAACGCGTCGACGGGCGTCCGCGCGATCGCTGGGCCAACGCTGGCGGAAATAGGGCCAGTGGGCCGGTTGCCCGCTGGGCCGGCGCTGTCGGAAACATGGCCAGCCGGAACGTCGAGGCGGCGGACATCGGGAACGACGGGTCGCACCGGCCGACGGAACGACCAATGGTCGACAGCGACCGTCTCGATCGGTTCGTTATCGGGCGCGCTGGCGCCCGCGTCGATCCAGCGTTCGAGCAACGCGATTTCTGGAGCCGTCAGCGCCGGCTGGTCCTCGGGCGGCATCCGCGTGACATCGTCAATGCCGCGTACCGCCTTGATCAAACGGCTGGCGACCGTTTGTCCCGGCACGATCGCCGGCCCGCTATCGCCACCCTGACGAATGAGCTTGGCGGCATCGAGCCGCAAACCGGCCTCTTGCTTCGCCGCGCCGTGACAACTGCCGCACCGCTTCGCCAACAACGGCTTGACTTCGCGGACATAGTCTGGCGCGATCGACAAGAGCTTCCCCTGCGGATTCGGTTGTGTCGCGGGTTGTGTCGCGGGTTGTGCGGTCGGCTGTGTCGCCGGCTGTGCGGTCGGCTGCGAATTCGTCGCGGTCTGCGCATGCGCTTCGGGTAGCGACACACAGGCGGCCACGATGCTCAAGGCCACCACGTTCACGGCGAACACACCGGCGCCTGGCGCGGCGTCACGCACCACACCGTGCGCTCGCGACGTGTTCTTGCAAGACGGCCATCGGCTCAGAGCTGGCGAGTTATTCATCATCCGCTCGTCGTAAAGGCATGGAACCAGGAGACGTCATGTCCGTCGCCCATCGCGGTCAGCACGCCGCGGTCAGTGCGCCGCGCTACGCATCAGAAACTCAGTCGTCTCGGACAGTCAGACAGCTCGGACGTTCAGTCGGCCCCAACGCTGGCGGCCGCTTTGAATTCGCCAATCACAGAGCCTTTCACCACGGTGAACACCAAGTTGCCGGCGTCCAGGCTGGCGTTGGGCAACAACGCTCGGTCGGCTTCTTCCAGAATCTTCGACGACGCTTCCTTGGTCGCGTACTGTTTGTCGAGCACAATCAGCGTGCCGACGACCGCATCGTTCGCAAGGTAGTGCAGGTCCAGAACCGCGTCGTCGCCTTCGCCATCGATGTGAATCAGGTAGCGTTCCGAACTGGCCGTGTGGATGGCCCGAGTAAAGCGGATATTCATCGCGGCGTCCTTTACGGCTTTTTGCGGCTCGTGCCATGCGTTTGCGAGTACCGCAGGCCGGTGCCGGGAATGGTTACGCTGGTGTACTGCCGTCCCTTGGAATTGATTCCCGTGCGGAAACCGCCCGCCCCGACCGAATACGAAACGCCCGTCTTGCCCAGCGTAATACGGAACGGCCCGAAGTTCAGCGATTTGCGGAAAGACCAGCCCATACGCGTACTCCTAACAAACACGCAACGTTCGTGACTGTCGCTCGTACTGGCCAACACTCGTGCTGGCCAACACTCGTACTGGCCAACACTCGTGCCGACCAGCGCACCCGTTGGAACGACAGCCACCGTTCTACACGTTACGCAGGTAGTTTCCAAATGGCCACCGGCGACTTGTTCGTCACATAGGCGCCGTCCTTCGTCAGCGGCCGGCCGTTGCCATTGCTGCCGGAATTGGTGGCCACCACCGCCAACCGCTCGCCGTCCGGATGCAGTGTCAGCGACTGGCAGTTGGCCAACTTCTTCGTCGTGAACAGCGGCTCTTTGTCGCCCGGTTTTTGGACGATCAACTGGCCGCTCCCCGGCGTGCCGCACGTGGTCGCCACCAAAAACCCCCGCGGATGGAAGGCTAAGTCCGACACATAGCAGTCGGTCGTCTGGCCAAAACTCAGCGTGTGCTTGAGTTCCCCCGAGGCGAAGTCGAACACCAGCGCCGTTGGCACGCCCGTGACCGAGCCGCCGTTCTTCGGAATCGTTCCGCCGACCGCCAGCCACTGAAACCCCGCGTCCGTGGCCAGGCATCGCACGCCACCCACATCCTGCAGCCGGTCGTATTTGAACAGGACGCCGGCGTCGAACTTGCGGCCGCGTTTCAATCCGTCCAGCTCCCACACTTCAATCTGGCCCTTCAGATCGGCGACGATCAGCGATTTGCCGTCCGGCGTGAACCGCAGGCAGGCGGCGTCGCCGTCCAACGACCCATTTCGCGGGACAAACGCCGGTCCCTCGCCCAGAGCGAAATCCAGCTGCTTCGCGCCGTCCGCCGCCGACCAAACTCGAACCCGTTTATCGATCCCGCACGTCGCGATCCGCGCACCGTCCGGCGAGACCGCGATGTCCCGCAGCCAGCCATCGTGGGCCGTCGCGTTCGACCACAGCGCCGCCGGCTTTTCCGCCGCTGCGTAATTCGAACACCGCAGTTGTCCCCACGAATCCCCCGAATACAGCCGCTCGCCGCTGGCCGCGAACGCCAGCGCCGTCACCCACCCGCCATGGCCGTCGATCGCCGGCTTCTCCGACCAGTCGTCCGCCGTCGCGTCCCAGCGGCGGACGCGGGCGTCGTAGCTAGCCCCGCACAGAAATTTTCCGCACGGCGAGAACCGGGCCAAAACCAACTGCGGGTCGGCTTCCAACGATTTCAGCTGGGCAAGTTCCATGGCAAGTGCTTTCAGTTCCGCCGAGTTTGATTACGCCGGGAAGCTCGTCTCGAAAACGACTGGGAAGTTCGGCGAGCTTCCCGCCATCTCCAAGTTGTCTCTTGGCGGAAGCCTTACGCGATCACGTCCCGAATCACTTCGCAATCGTCGTGGGCCAGTGGCAACGGCTGGCCCTTGTTGTCGTACTCGACCTTCTTCGAATCGATGCCCAGACAGCGGAACCAAGTATGGAACAGATGTCCGATGTCGAACTCCTGCGACTTCACCCATGTGCCGACGTCGTTGGTTTCCCCGATCACGGCCCCGCGTTTCACTCCGCAACCCGCCATCGCGACCGACCACGCCTCCGGCCAGTGGTCGCGGCCCACGTGGCCGTTGATCCGCGGCGTCCGCCCGAACTCGCTCATCGCGATCACCAACGTATGGTCCAGCATCTCGCGGGCGGCGAGGTCCTCGATCAATGCCGCGAACGGCTGATCGAACCGGCAGGCCAGGCTGAGATGTCCGTTGAAGTTATCGCCGTGCGTGTCCCAGCCGTACGAATTCACTTTGACGAACGTCACGCCCGCTTCCAGCATCTTGCGGGCTTGCAGCATGTGACGGCCAAGCTCGTGCGTGCCGTACCGCTCGACGTCTTTCGGATCGAACTTCGACGTGTCGAACAGGTCTTGGCGTTTCATCAGTGTCCGCGCCGTGTCGTACACATAGCTCGACGCGTCGTTCACCGTCGGACGGCGGCGGTTCGCGTATCGGCGGTTGGCGGCGGCCCGCAGCGCGTTCCGCTCGTCGTCGTCCGCGTCGGTCAACATTTCCGGGCGCAGCATGTTTTCCGGCGGCTTGCCGTCGCCGAACGCCAGGGCGCCGAACTTCGGGCCGAGAAAGCCCGCGTCCTGATGGATGAATCCGCCGCTCCCCGGCTTGATCCAAACATACGGCGGCAGATTGGTCGGTCCCGGTCCCAGCAGCTTCGCGACCGCCGATCCAAAATACGGATAGGTGACGCCGCGATTCTTCGGGTCGCCGCGTTGAATCCGCGCGACGCCGGCCGAGTGCGAATTGTCTTTCGTGCAAATGCTGCGGACGACCGCCAGATGGTGCATCTGCTGGGCCGACTTCGGCAGCAGTTCGCTCACGTGGATACCCGGCACCGATGTCGGAATCGCGCGAAACGGACCGCCGAACAGCGTGCCCGGCTTCGGGTCCCAACTTTCCAACTGGCTCATGCCGCCATCCAGCCAGATGAACACCACCTGCTTGCGCTTCTGTTCCACTTGGCTGGCGATCGCCGGATTAAGCCACGGTCCCAAGTTGGCTGTTCCGCCGGTGCCCAGACCGGCTGTCGCGGCGGCTGTCGCGGCCGTGGCGGCGGCTGTTCCCAGAAAGCGGCGACGCGACCAGGCGTGTTCCCAGGGACGGCAAAGTTGCGGGGACGTCACAGCGGACCTCGTTTCTAGTGATTGACGCCAAACTCGGTGCTGGTCAGCAGGGCCCAGGCGAGCCGCCCCAGGGCGGCGGTCCGCTTATCGGCATGTTTCGCCAACATCTGGACCGCTTCGAGACGCTCGTCGGCGTCCGGCGTTCGCGACAAGACGGCCACGTACAGTTCCTCGACGGCCCGGTCCGGCTCGGGGATGCCCGCCAGCCGTTCCGCCAGATTGCCGTTGGCCGGCTGGAACCAGCCGAGCACCACCGGATCGTTCATCAGAAACAACGCCGCCTTGACGCTCGGGGCGAACTCCGTTTCCGGCTCCTTGGGCGGGTTGGCGAACGATTTGGCGAACCTCTCGCGGAGCTTCTCCCACGCCTCCGCCGACTGCCGTTCGCGAACCGCGACGCCGGCCGCTTCCGCGACACTGGC
>JBJTOW010000067.1:0-6028 GCA_046074805.1 Planctomycetota bacterium
TGGTCAATTTCCAGCCTTCCAGGTTGCGGCCGTTGAATAGGGGCAACCATCCTTCGGCATTGGCTGCTGGTTTCGCCACCGGCTTAGCTTCGGGAGCCGTCTGCGCGAAGGCGGCGTCGCTGGCGGTCAGAAGCAGGGCCAACGCCGCAAGGCCAAAGGCCACTGTTCGACAAATTTCCGCGCCGTTCGACCTGGGGCGGTAGGAGCGACGGTGGTTCCGCTGCGAGGCCGGCGTGCGAGTGGAAGCGAGGGACATCGGTGGTTTCCTGCGAAGTGGCGACGGCGTTTGTTAGGGATCGAATTGGGTTTCAGTTGTCGATTATCAAGTGTTAGTGTAACCATTCACGGGGCTGGGGCTGTCTATCGTAACTTGAATCGCTAGTTTTGAAGTTGCACAGCTCCTCCGTACGACGGACTTCCCAGTCCGTCGCCGCGGCTTGGCGGATCCGATTTCGCCGCTCATGGCGCCTCTCAATTCGCCGCTCCTTGCCCCTCCGCCAGCCGGACGCTGACGTGCTCCGGCTGGTTTTCGTTTCTATCGAATGCGGAAAGGGCAGTCGACTAGACCGGCGGTTCCACGGCGACCAGGGGGACCTCGGCCCCTGTGGAAAACCGCACCACGCGGATGTGCAACCGGCCCTCTTGTTCCAGCGTCTGTTGGAGTGTCGCCAGTCGATCGAGCCGTTCCCGGACCGCCGTCGCCAGCTTTGATTGCTGCTCCCACTGCTTCCGCCACTCGGTCAGTTTCGCCGCCATTGCGTTTCCGCTTGGCGCCGCCTTTCCACCCGGCGGGAAACCACCGTTGGCAGGAAACCCGTTGCCTGAAAACCCGTTGCCAGGGAAGGCGCCGCGAGCCGCGAGCCACTGGCGCTGCTGCGCTAGCTGTTGTTCCAGTTGCGCCAGGTGCTGATCGGCTTTTTGCCGGTTGGCCATCGAAAGGGGCGCGGTGGGTCCGTCCGGCGCGGGCTGGAAATGGGCGACAGCGGTGACTTCCAGGCTGTTCGTCCATCGGCAGTCGACCTTGAGCTTCAGTACTTGGTCGAGCTTCGCTTGCGTAAACTCGATCCACGTCGAGTCGCCGTTGGCGTTTAGCGCCGAGGAACCGATGAGCCGCCAGCGCGGCAGCGCTTTCGGGAACAATCGCACTTCCACACGCAGGTCGTCCGGCGAACCGTCCGCGTCCGAAGACTCGTCCGCCGCCCGCCAACGGCTGGTCATTGGCTCCTGCAACCGCAGTGTCAGAAAGTGTCCCGAGGGCGTTTCCTTGCGGCCGCGTTGAACCGGTGTGAGCGTCAGTGGCCGTCCACCGACGCTGACATACAACACTCGATTCGACGCGGGTGGTTCGACCGGAGGTGGTGAGCCGGTGGGCCAACGCAACTCGGGCCATTCAACAGCCCGGGCAGGCAATGGCAGTGGCAAAGAGGATGGCAGTGGCAGTGGCAGAGGCAGTGGCAGAGGTGTTGGCAGAGGTGTTGGCAGAGGTGTTGGCAGAGGTAGGGGCGTTGTGAGTGGCAGTTGCATCATTACCGGCCACGACACTTGAGCGGGCGTGGGCCGTTGGGGCCAAACGCGACCTGCGTGTTCCGCTTCTTGCGGGGGCAAATCGCTGTCGCTGAGCGCAATGGGCCGACCACAGCCTACCCAAGTGCATTGAGCCAAGGCTCCGCCCGCGATCGCGGCGCCGACCAGCAAGGCGCGGCCCGCCTTGCGCCAACGGGAGCCGTGCGGTTGAGCGGCGGCCCGCCCTTTTCGGAGGCAAGCGGGAGCCAATGGGCGATCGGGCCGACGCGTGAATCGTGGATGATCGTTGTGACCTCGGGACGATCCCGAGCAGACCTTGCCAGAGAATGCCATGACGGGAGACTCCGAACGACGTGGAAGTAAAAGGACAGTCCGCCAAGGAGCCGCGGTCCGGTTTCCTGGCGAGTAGGGCCGCTCATGGGCGCCTACTCCTACGTCGCTCGGCGCGTCCCCAATGGCACGCGCGCCGCGAAAAAATTTCCTTTTTTTTTGGGTGTGAGTGGCAGAATCGGTCCCGTTCGATTACGGCCAGAGGCCGCGGAGCAACATCGCGTTGGCGACGCGTTCGACGCCTTCCACCATGGCCGCCGTCCGCATGTCCAGCTTGGACTGCAACGACCGATGCAGCGTGCGGTCGAAGGCGTCGGTCATGATTTCCCCCATCCGCTCGTTGACCTCGGCGAGCGTCCATGGGCGGTTTTGCGTGTTTTGCACCCATTCGAAATACGACACCGTCACGCCGCCCGCGTTCGCCAAGACATCGGGCAGAATCAAGATGCCGCGATCCACCAGAATTTCATCCGCCTCCAAGGTCGTCGGACCGTTGGCACCTTCCGCCAATAACCGGCAACGGATCTTGGCGGCGTTCGCCGCCGTGATTTGATTCTGAATCGCGCATGGTGCCAGGATGTCGCAAGGCAATTCCAGCAATTCAGCGTTGGTCACAGCATCTCCGCCCGTGAATCCCGCCAGCGTGGGATGCTCGGCTAAGTGGCGATCCACGGCCGCCAGATCGACGCCGTTCGGGTTGTAAACGCCCGTATGGACGTCGCTGACCGCCGTCACCTTCACGCCGGATTCGGCGAGCAACCGGGCGGCGTTGCTGCCCACATTTCCATAGCCCTGCACAACGGCCGTCGCTCCGCCCAGTTCCATTCCCATATGCTGGGCAGCTCGGCGGACCACGTGCACCAGTCCGCGTCCGGTCGCTTCACGCCGCCCCAGCGATCCACCCAGCGACACCGGTTTACCGGTCACAACGCCAGGCACGGTGTAGCCCAACTGCTGGCTGTAGGTATCCATGAACCAGGCCATGACCTGCTCGTTCGTACCCATATCCGGCGCGGGAATGTCTTTGTCCGGACCGACAATCGGCGAGATTTCCAACGCGTACCGGCGCGTGAGCCGCTGCAGTTCCGCCCGCGACAACGTGGTCGGATCGATCGCCACTGCGCCTTTCGCCCCGCCATAGGGCAAACGCATCAGAGCGCACTTCCACGTCATCCACATGGCGAGCGCCGATGTTTCGCCCAAATCGACATCCTCGTGATACCGGATGCCGCCCTTCGTCGGCCCCATCGCCAGCACGTGTTGCACGCGATAGCCAAAAACCGTTTCCACCTCCGAGTAGTTGTCACGGCGGAACGGAATGGCGACGACGAGTGTTCGTTGGGGCCACATCAGCCGTTCCCGAATATTCTCGTCGAGGCCCATCAATTGAGCCGCTTTGAGAAACTGGTGCTGGGCCAGATGGAACATGGGCGAATCCCATTCGCCAAACTTGATCCTCGCGTTCTTCACCGCCCGCTGAGCGGTCCGCGCCAACGTGTTGGCGTCGACGCGGCTCTTGATCAAGTACGAGAGCGCTCCCTCTTCGACCGCGAGCAACCCGAGCGCCGTCTCGTGCGGGTCGATCAGCGCGACGATCGGTGTTTCTCCAGCGCCTTCGCGTAACCGGCGGAAAGTGTCCGCTCCCGGGCTATCGGCCAGCGACAAATCGGCGAGCACAACATCGAAGTGGGTGGAACGCAGGGACTCCAGGGCGCCCGCCAGCGAGTCGCGAGCGGTCACGGCGAAGTCGACGCCCCGTACCCACTGCAGCCTTCCCTGCAACCGGCTGGACTCGGCCGCGTCGCTCTCCACCAATAACACGGTCATGCGCGGCATGTTGGATTACTCCTATTGCGTAAAACTTTTGGTCAGTGGAATTGGATCGACTAGCAACGGACAAGTAGTTCCCCGCGGCCGCCCTCGATCTGGTCGCCGCTGTACAGCGAGTAATCGGAAGCGATCCAAGCGTCCGGCACGGGAAAACCAAGCGTGGCGAGATGACGCAGCAGCAGACGCATGAAATCGGGTCGGTAGCGGCAAGCCGAGCGAAAACCTGGCAGCAGCGCCGGTTGGGAATTCATGAAGGCCAGCGTCCCGCGCCGCATCCCCGCTCCATGGCGTCGCCCCGTGGCTCCGCCGAGCAACACCGTTCCCGCTCGCATGTTGACACCGACGAAATCGCCCGCCGCGCCGCCCACGGCGATCAGGCCGCGGCGCATCGCCGCCCCGATTTCATCCCCAGCCGATCCATGCACCACGATCGAGCCGCGATTCATGCCGCGGGAACTTCCACGATACGCGGCGCCAACCAAATGTCCGGCGGCTCCGAGCACACGGATGTCGCCACCTCGCAACTCTGCCCCGAGCCAATCACCGGCGTCGCCCTCGATGACTAACGAGCCGCCGCGCATCCGACTGCCAGCATGTCGGCCCGCCGAACCGGCGATCCGCATGTCGCCGGACGACATTTTCGCCCCGATCCAATGAACGCCCGAAAGATCGCCGAGCCACTCGATCCGTTGATCGCTCGCGTCGCCGTCGACCCGGAAAAACTCGGCCAGCGGCGCCGACTGGTTGCCGAATTGGATGGGCAGACGTTCGATCGCGACGAGCGACAGTTCGCGAACCGTCTCGGGCAATACACCTTCGACCTCGACAGGCAATTCCGTCTGGCCACGGTAGCTCAGTGACAACATGGCGGCATTCCTAGTGCTTTGTCATCTCGAAATCTCTGGTACGACGGACTTCCAGTCCGTCGCGAGCGCCTTTCTCCTCTGGTACGAAGGACTTCCAGTCCGTCGCGAGCACCGAAGTCCCCATGCTGAAGCGCGAGGCGACACGCGTTCGCCGCGTTCGCGACGAGGATGATTCGCAAAGGTCGTGGATGCGGGGTAACCCGTCCTGCACCGCGGCGACGGGCTGCGAAGTCCATCGTACGGGAAGAGGATACCGCCTCGGGCCACGGCGATGGACCGCAAAATCCGTCGTCTTCGGATGTAAGTTCGTCCGATGGCTGGAAGTTGTCCCGCCACGTTGTTTCCGGCGGTCGGGATTCAAAACTTGCCATTGCGAACCTGAAAATGCGTCGGCTTGCCAAGACTTTCTCCGCCCGAGGCAATCCACTCGGCCGTCCAACGCATCATCGTATCGGCCGATACAGAGGGCTCGCCGAGCAGCGGGTAGCCACCGTGACCGTTATTGAGCAGCGCGTCGGAACTTTCTTGGCCCACGCATTGAACGGGGCGTCCGAACAGTTCGCCAAACCGCTCGGCGACCGCGCGTAGCCCGAGGATTTCCGAGCCTGCTAGATTGATGACGCGCGCCGGGGTTGTCACATGGTCGAACGCGGCCAGCGTCATCGCGTTGGCGTCGGCCAACCAAATGACGTTCACGAACCCCATCGAGACATCGACCGGTTCGCCTTGAAAGACTTGGCGAGCCAGATCGACGAGAACGCCGTAACGCAATTCGGTCGCGTAGTTCAATCGCAACAAAGCGACCGGCATCGACTGGGCCACGCTGAAGTGCTGGAACATCCGCTCGCGTCCCAACGCCATCATCGCGTATTCGCCATCCGGCCGCGCTGGATCGGACTCGACGGACCCGCCGCCTGACACGGGAGTCAGCCCGTACACATTCCCTGTGGAAAACGCGACCAGGCGGCTGTCCGCATAACGGCGGCTCACCACGGCCGGGGCGTAACAGTTCATCGCCCAAGCGAGGCCCGGGTTGGCGGCGGCGCCAAACTTCATGCCGGTCATGAACAGCACATTGTGAGCGTCCGGCAAGTTCGCCACCGCTTTTTCATCCAGGAGATCGCAGGCGATTGTCTTCACGCCGTGCTGTTCCAATCGTTCGCGAACTGTGCTGGATGTGAATCGCGACACGCCCCAGATTTGGCGCTGAACGCCGGCCGCGTCGGACGCGCGACGCGCCATGCGAGCGAGCGTCGGCCCCATCTTTCCGCCAACGCCCAAAATCACCAAGTCGCCCCGCATCCGCGCCATCGCCTCGACCGCTCGTTCCGAGGGTCGGCTGAGCCACTGTTCCAACTCATCCACCGATTTCGGCGCCGGGATTGTCATCGGCTGGTTTCTCCTATCTCTAAGCACTCGAGTTGTGACGTCCGAGTCAGGCTGCACGTTCGCGTGGCGCTGGGCCGGGCTTCGCGAGT
>JBJTOW010000068.1:0-10472 GCA_046074805.1 Planctomycetota bacterium
CGAAGCGAAAGCGGCGCCCTCGGGCGCCGCACTCCAAAAAGCGTCGCCGCCAACAGACGTGGCCCGCGTGCGAAAAGAAGTGATTGGTGATCGTCGGTGTCGCTTAACGACGCGAAGCGAAAGCGGCACCCGACGGTGCCGCACTCCAAAAAGCGTCGCCACCAACAGACGTGGCCCGCGTGCGAAAAGAAGCGATTGGTGATCGTCGGTGTCGCTTAACGACGCGAAGCGAAAGCGGCACCCTCGGGCGCCGCACTCCAAAAGGCGTCGCCGCCAACAGGATCTTGCGGTAAGCCGACGCTAGCGGCCCGCGAGCGCAACCAAGCGTTTGGTGATCGACAGTGTCGCGCACCGATGCGAGGTCACAACGAGTCACCCGAATCTCCATTCTTGACGTTAAAAATACCACCAAGCCCGTCGCTGCCCGTTCATGCAGCAAATCGCGGCGACGGACTGGGAAGTCCGTCGTACAGGATCCACTCGTTCAGGAACTACGCCGTCTACCGTTTCGCTGCGGCGAATCACATCGAGACTTTTTCCCGATCCTTCCGCTTCAAGCTTGACTCGTTGTCCGCAATAAACTGGCGGATTTCGTCGCCGAAGCCGATCAAGCGGTCCCATTGCTCCATGTACAGCGTCACGGGCATCCGCTGTAAACCGTAGACGCTGACCGCCCCTTTTTCGCTGACTTTGCAGTACAGCTGGCCACGGGCTGGCGGGCGATCCGCTTCCGCCATGAGCCGATTGGCCTCTTCCTGCGAAATTTCCTGGGCCGCCAACTTGGCGAGAATTTCTTCCTTCTTCATCGCATGCTCCTCCTATTCGCGTGACTGCGCAACCGTCCTGGAAAACCTCAAGCCGCGGTATGCTACGCCGCTGGACGCGAGAAGTCGAGAGATCCGCCGGTTATACTGGGCCATCGGACATTCGTGATTCCTGGAAACGCCACGGGGAGTTTTCGCCATGCGACAGACGCTTGCCACGATCGCAGCTTCGCCCGAACGGATGTCATGGGTGGCTCAAGAAGCCGCGGGTATCGCCATCGGTTTGGCGATACTGGTCGGGATGGCTCGACCCGCTTTCGCACAGCTTTCCTATCCGATGTTGATGAGCGTCAAACCGGTGGCTGTGCAGACCGGTGTCACAAGCGAAGTCGTGATCCAATCCCGGTACTCGATGGAGGGCGCCTACGCGGTGCTCGTCAGTGGCGACGGTGTTGCCGGTGAAGTGGTGGCTGGTCCAGCGGTGGTGGTCGAGCCGGGCAAGAAACGGCCGGATGTCACGTCGTTGAAGGTGAAGTTCACCGTCGCGGCCGACGCCACTCCAGGCGTTCGCGACTTCCGACTCGCCACGCCACAAGGCGCGAGCACCGTGGGGCAGTTGGTGGTGGTGCGCGATCCGGTGGCGGTCGAGTCCCCGGACAACGATCGGCCAGAGAAAGCGTTGATGGTGACGCTACCGGCGGCTTTGTGCGGCGCGATTGAGAAGGCGGAGGACGTGGATTACTTCCGGTTCAAGGCGGAGGCCGGCCAAGCTTTCACGTTTCACGTCCGCTCGTCACGCTTGCAGGATCGTATCCACGACTTGCAAACTCACAGCGATCCGATCCTCATGCTGCGAACGGCCGCTGGCAACACGGTGGCCGCGTCGGACAATTATTTCCATGGCGATCCGCTGTTGAGTTACCGTTTCGAGCATTCGGGCGAATACTTGCTGGAAATCCGCGATGTGCGATACGAGGGCAACACCTACTGGGAATACTGCATCGAGGCCCATTCGCGGCCGTTCGTCGAAACGGTCTTTCCCTTGGCCGTCGCCCGAGGCCACTCCGCCCAGTTGGAACTGACCGGTTTCCAGTTGCCTGCCGCCGCCGCGTCAGTCGCGTGTTCGACACCGATGGATCTGCCCACCGGACCACGTTCGCTCCGGCTGCCGATGGGGTCGGACCTAACGGATCCGGTGAATGTCCTGATCACCGATTTGCCGCTGATTTTGGAAGCGGCCGGAGGGAACAACACGCCAGCCACCGCTCAGCCTATCCCGGCCCCGGCGGGCGTCAATGGACGAATCGAATCCGATTCGGACATCGACTTATATGTCTTCGAGGCGAAGAAGGGCGAGGCGTTCGTGTTTGAAATCGCGGCCCGGCGCCGCCAGTCGAGCCTCGATTCGCACCTGCGAGTGCTTAACGATAAGGGCCAGCAACTGGCGGCGAATGACGATTTGCGGATCGGCAAACGCAACTACGCCGACTCGATGCTCGATAACTGGGCCGCGCCAGCGGATGGCAAATATTTCTTAGAGGTCCGCGATGTTCATCTGCGGGGTGGGGCGAACTTTCCCTATTTCTTGAAGGTTGACCGCGTTAAGCCGGGATTTGAACTGTACGTGGATACGGACAAAACGCAGGTCGCGCCGGGTGGTTGCGCTGTGATCTATTGCCGAGCGGAACGCAAAGGCGGCTTCACGGGGCCGATTGATCTCAAAATCGAAGGCTTGCCGACTGGCGTCGCGGCGACCTGCGGACGGATCTTGGCTGACAAGTCCCAGGATGGTTGCATCGTGCTGGAAGCCGATCCAGACGCGCCGCTCGACATCGCCAACGTGACGATTCGGGGCGAAGCGGTCTACCAGCCGGCCGAGGGCCCCGCCGTGCCGCTAGCCGCCTCCGCCTTGGCATACCAAGAGATTTACTTGCCCGGTGGCGGCCGGGGCCATTGGCCCGCTGAGACCCATGCCGTGGCGGTTATGGGGTACGGCGACATCCGCTATGTCGAACTGAGCGACTATGACATCGTGCTGAAGCCGGGCGAGTCCAAGGCGATCAAGGTGCGGATTGAACGCAGTCCCGAATTCACCGCGAATGTGACGCTGGAAATGCTGTACCAGCACTTAGGCTCCGTGTTCGGCAACTCGTTGCCGCCGGGCATCACCGTCGACGATAAGACCTCGAAGACGCTGCTAGCGGGCGGAGCGACAGAGGGCCAAATCGTGCTTAAAGCGGCCGCCGACGCCCCGTCGGTCGAGCGTCAGCAAGCCGCAGCGCTCGCCAATGTCTCGATCAATTTTGTGATGAAGACCACCTATGCCAGCCGGCCGGTGTTCATTACGGTCGCGAAGTGACACGCTTGCGGGCGGGGCTCGTCGCCGCGATCAACGGCTGTCGCTCGTCACCGGACGGATTGCGTCGGCGGCGATTGTGGCGATCTTGCCGGCCAATGGGTTCACCAGCCCCTTGCCTTCGGGATGAACGCGGTTGCTGAGGAAGATGAAGAACAGATCGAGCTTAGGATCGATCCAGATAACCGTGCCGGTGAAGCCTCCATGGCCGAACGCGAGGTCGCTGAGCCGTTCGCCGCGATTGATGGAGTATCCGGTGCGTTTGTCCCAGCCAAGGCCGCGCAAGCCGGACGAAACCTTGTAGCCCCGCGTCATTCGCTCGACCGTCTCCGCCGACAGCACGCGGTGGCCATCAAGCTGGCCTCCGTTGAGCATGGCCTGGGCGTACCGCGCCAAATCAGCCGCCGTCGAAAACAGGCCGGCGTGACCGGCCACGCCGCCAAGTTTCCAAGCTCGCGGATCATGCACCTCTCCCCGCATCCAATGGCCATCCCGCTGTTGTGTCGGGGCCGCCCTAGCGCGAAGGTTCGGCGCCGGCACATATCCCGTCTCGCTCATGCCTAGTGGGCGGAATAACCGTTCGCCGACGAATCGCTCCAGAGGCTCGCCGCTCACCCGCCCCACAAGCTCGCCCAAGACGATGAAGTTCACATCGGAATAGATGAACTTGCTACGCGGCGGCGCGAGCGGTTTCAGGTCACATATCCGCCTCCATGCTTGTTCGCGGCCGTCGCCGTAATCGCTCAACGGATTATCGGCGATCAGACCGCTGTGATGGACCAGCAGGTCTTCGAGCGTCGACGCTTCTTTGCCGTTGGACGCGAACTCCGGGAGGTATCTCGCGACCGGCTCATCGGTTCGCACCCGACCCATTTCCGCCAGCTTCATGACGGCGGTCGCTGTCGCGATCGGTTTCGTCAGCGACGCCAAATCGAACACCGTGTCGACGCTCATGGGTTGCCGTTCGGGTACCAGTTGCCTGTCGCCGTAAGCCTTCAACCAGCCGATTTGGCCGCGCCGCCCGATGCACACAACGGCTCCAGGAAGTTTCTTCTCGGCGATCGCGGCCGCGATCAGCGGGTCCATCGCGGCCAGCGCCTCGCCATCCAGTCCGGCTTCTTCCGGCTTCACGACTGGCAATCGCCCCGATCCGGTTGGCTGCTCGGCTGGCGACTTCGTCGGCGGTTGCTCGGCAAAAACGGCCGATCCAATAAATCCCCGTGGACTGGCCGCACCACCCGTGGAGCGACAATCGCCTCTGGATTCGACGGAACCAATGGCGCTCATCGCTCCCTGGAACCACACCGCAAGTTCATTCGGCCCGGCGACAATATTCAGGAGCGTCAGGCCAGCGACCGCACCCAACCGCGTAAGCTTGTGAGGACCGGATGTGGATTGAGCCCGCCCACGAAAATCTTGATGCTCTGCCATGCGTTGCGACGAATTGGAAATTCGTCGTACCTCGAAAGCCAAAAGTCCACGAAGCACTGGAAGTCCTCGGCCTAGCCACCTGTCGTTGGCAAGCCGGAAGTTTCGCGTGGCAATACCGGCGATTTTGCTTAGCGCACGCCGGCGGGCTCGCGCGTTTCATACGTGCGTCCGGCCCCATCGCCGCGGCCGTGGTTTTGCAACGCGATTTGGTAGAGCTGCTGTCCATGGGGCGTGGGATACTCGCCCGTGATACAGGCTTGGCACAGTTGGCCACCATCGAGCCGAATGGCGCGGGCGATCGAATCGACCGGCAGGTAACGTAGCGAGTCGGCGCCCAGATCGGCCGCCATCTGTGTTTGGACGGCGTCGGTCAGTGGTCCTCCACGCAGGAAACGCGGCGCGTAAAGCTCGTCGACGGTCGACATGTCGATGCCGTAGAAGCACGGCGCGACAATCGGCGGGCAAGCGACCCGCACGTGGATCTCGGCGGCGCCGCCGCGTTCCCGAATACGATCGATCAGCACTTTCATCGTGGTCGAGCGCACGATCGAGTCTTCGACCAGCAGCACGCGTTTACCCTGTAGCACCTCGCGCAGCGGCGTGTACTTGCTCTCCACTTTCCGCACGCGGTTTTTGCTGCCCTCGATAAACGTGCGTCCGGAATACCGATTTCGAATCAACCCTTCGCGGCACGGCACCTTGAGCTCGAACGCCATCGAATCGGCGGCCGCTTTGCTGGTGTCGGGCACCGGCACAACGATGGTGTTCTCATCGATCGGCACCAACGCTTTTTCGCGTTCCAACCGCGCAAGTTCGGCGCCAAGCGCTGTCCGCGAAAGATACACGCTCCGATCGTCCAAGCTGCTGGCCACGTTCGCGAAATAAACCCACTCGAAGAAACAATGGGCGCGGCGCGGCGACTCCGCGAACTGTTCGATCCCGAATTGCCCCTGGCTAATTGTGATCGCGTAACCAGGTTGCAGCGAACGGATACTCTCGGGTTTGAAACCGAGGTTGAGCAGCGCGACGCTTTCGCTGGCGGCGGCGAACAGCGATCCTTCCTTGGCGTAACACAGGGGCTTGATACCCAACGGATCGCGGGCAACCAGCATGTCGCCGACCGAATTCAGAAAAACCAGGCTGTAGGCGCCGTCGAACCGAGGAGCCACGGACCGCATCATCTCGACCAACTTCGGCCGGCGATCGCCCGAGAGCTCGCGGCTCAGTTCGTGCATGATGATCTCCGTGTCGGTCTCCCGCGCCAGGTGATGATCGTTGTCGCGGAGCAATTGGTCGCGAAGCAGTTGGTAGTTGGCAAGCTGCCCGTTGAACGCGAAGCTGAACCACTTGTGCTTTTGCAAGTGGTGGCGTTCGAACGGCTGCGCGTAGCTGCGATCATCGGCGCCGCAGGTGGCGTAGCGGACATGTCCGATGCCCGCGATACCGGCGTATTCCCGCATGAGCGATTCGTGCTTCGCGCGATGCGACAGACGGAACACTTCGCTGACCGTCCCCAACTCCTTATAGGTGTCGATAAGCTGGTCGCGATGCGGGTTGTACGTGGTGATTCCAGCCGCCAGTTGACCGCGGTTTTGTATGTCTTGGAGCATGCGCGGCAGGAGACGCGACGCATGGTCCGGTCCCTGCTCGGGACAAAGCGGACTGGTCTCGCCGCCCGGCAAATGATAGACGGCGGCGACGCCACACTCGTGATAAATGTCGCTCATCGAAACGTGGCCTCGGCGCGAGGCTTCCTTGCGGGAAAAGGGCCGCTCATCGGCGAACGGGCCGTCAGTCTAGGGCCACGGCGCCGCCGACACAAGCAACGCGCCGAAAGAAGGCATCGAGCCACCGACCGACTAGGACGCGGCGACTTGCGCGAGCGTCTCCTCCGAGAGGTTGAAATTCGCCGACACCGATTGCACGTCGTCGTGGTCGTCAAGTTCTTCCATCAGTTTGAGCACTTGTCGCGCGGCGTCCGCATCCAGGTCGACCGTATTCGCGGGCAGGCGGCTAAACGACTTGGAAAGCATCGGAAGACCGGCTTTGTCGAACGCATCGGTCACCGCCACGAACTGGTCCGGCCCGCAGACCACTTCGAAATTCTCGCCGACTCGACGCACATCGTCGGCGCCGGCGTCCAAGGCGACCTCCATCAGCCTGTCCTCGGGCGCTTTGTCGGCGGCGACAACGATCACTCCCTTGCGTTCAAACATCCAAGACACACAGCCAGCTTGGCCTAGCTTGCCGCCATTAACGTCGAAGATCTTGCGGATTTCCGAGGCGGTGCGATTGCGGTTGTCGGTCATGATATCGCACATCACCGCGACACCGGCTGGACCGTAGCCCTCATAAACCGTTTCCTCGACGTTGCCGCCATCCAGCTCGCCGGTGCCCTTTTTGATGGCCCGATCGATCGTATCTTTCGGCATGCTTTCCGCGCGTGCGTCAGCGATGGCGTAGCGGAGCCGCAGGTTCGCGTCGGGATCGCCACCGCCCATGCGCGCGGCGACGATGATCATCTTAGCGATTTTGCTCCAGACCTTGCTGCGTTTCGCATCCACCCGTCCCTTGCGGTGTTTGATGTTCGACCAAGCGGAATGTCCTGCCATGATTGCTCCTCGCCTCTCGCTCGTTAACCTTCGACCGCCGCGATCACTGACCTAAGCGGTCACTCATGGGGCCGGCGGCGCTTTGGCCGCGACCGCCGCCCGCTTCGCTTCCTCGCCATCGCGGGCGTACGCTTCCGCGGCCCTTTGCCAAGCGGTCCGGGCGCCATCGCGGTCGCCAAGACGCTGGCGGATGTCGCCCAGATGTTCAAACAGCTCACCATCCGGTTCAGCACCTTTCACCGCCAATTCGATCTCCCGCGAAGCTTCTTCGGGCCGATCCAATTTGAACAGTGCCCAAGCCAAACTATCGCGGTAAGCTCGATTGTCCGGTTCCACGGCCACGGCCCGGCGACACATGGCCAATGCGCGGTTGAGATGCTGGCCGCGGTCCGCCCACAGATATCCGAGGTCGTTGAGCGCCGCGACATCGTCGGGAAATTCGTCCAAGACCTGCTCCAGCCATTCCACCGAATCTTCCGCTCGGCCGCGTTTCAACGCGATGTTGGAAAGGGTCAATCGAGCCTCGCGGGCCGCGGCGCGATTGGCGGCGGTCGGCTCGGCGGCGTCAAACTTCTCCACGAGTTTCCTATAGGCCGATTCGGCCTCCTCATATCGTTTCGCATGGTAGGGAATCCAGGCCAGCCGAATGGCGAACTGCGGATTGTCGCGGCTGCCAGTCAAAGCCTTGGCCGCCTTCGCCATCGCTTCGTCGGTCCGCCCCTGCAGCTCCAAAGACCCAGCCAGGAAATAGTGCCACGTCGGATCACTCTCCGGACGCACACGTTCGTCGATAGCCCGTTGGAGCACTCGGGTAGCCCGGACCTGCTGGTCAGCGCTGAACATCCCCAACGCCCAGACCTGCATCACGAACGCCGGGTTGGGAGTTCCCTCCTTCAACGCCGCCGCGAAAAACTCGTCCGCCACGTCGAATCGCTCAGCCTCTAACGCCAAGAGCGCCGCGACAAACGCCGTTCCCCGGCGGCCGCCACCCGTCTTCGCCCCCAGTTCGCCGATCTTCCTGGCCCGTTGAATCAGTTCGTCGACCCGTGCGGCCAGCGGCTCCACCAACTCCGCGAGTTGATCGACGCTGTTGGAGCGGGCAACGGCGGCGAGCGTTTCCAGGACTTCGTCCCATTTGCCTTGGGACGCCAATGTATCCCGGAGACCGGCGATCACTTCCAATGTCGGCGCGCGTTCGAGCAGTTGGCGGAATGCCACCTCGGCCGCCGCGCTTTGGTTCGCTTTTCGCTGTTGATCGGCCAATACAAACAGCAACAAATCGTTCGCGGGGAAGCGTTTTTGAAGCTGTTGGAGCCGATCAATCGCCTCCCGCTGGGCGGCCGTGGCGCCATCGGACGTCGCACGGGCGGGCGTGTCCTTCGCGGGCGTGTCCTTCGCGTTAGCCGCATTGGCGGCTTTGGCGTACTGGGCGAGCACAGCTCGGACCAAAAGTTCGTAGGCGTCGGGGCCGGCGGTGGTCAGATTGGCATTGAGGTAAGGTTCGAGCGACCTCAATGCGGTGGCCGCATCGCCTCGATCCAAAGCGACTCGCGCCTCGTGGTAGCCCAACATTTCCGGCTGGGGCTTGATGGAGGAAGCCTTACGGAACATCGCCAAAGCTTCGTCGTGGCGTTTCGCCTGCAGAAAGCTTTCCCCAAACAATTCGTAGGTTCGCTCGGGCTGCTCCAGCAAGAGATCTTGGAACTGTTTCGTGAGGCCGGATTTCGCGGGATCGGCGAGCGCGTCGCGGACCTGGGCAAAGGCCAACGCCGCCTCACGCGGTTTTTCGAGTAGGAAATACAGCCGTCCAAGCTCCATTTGGATCAGGACGGTGGTGAAATCGGGCGTTTCTTGCGCTAGTCCCGCCGCGACCAATTCATAAAGACGCGCTGCCAGCCGCCAATCGCGTTGCTCACCCAGGGTGGCCGCGAGTCGCATGAGCCGGGGGAGGTCGCCGGGTTCCGGTTTGGAGGCTTGAGCAGCGTATCGCGCCGCTTCCTCGTTGCGCGTCAATTCCATCGCCACTGGAACGATGTCCGCAAGCGGTTGGACACTGTCGGGATCGTACCGCCAAGCCCGTTGGTATTGCCGTAAAGCGGCGGCGAAATCGTCGCGTTGGAACGCCAATCGCCCGGCCGCGCTGTAGGCGGCGGCCAAGACCCGATCTTCCTCCGCCTCGGATCGTTGACGCGCCGGACGCAACGGCGCGACCGCGTCTTCAAACTCGGAAGCTGCTGGCAGGGTCACCGACGGCTTGGCTGGAGCGCTGGCACGCTCCTGGGCTATCAATCCGCGGAGGCCATGCCCGATTAGCCCCGAACCGAACAGTCCAGCAAGCAACACGGTGAACCACTTCCACCGGTTCAACGACTGCCATAGGGCCAGGACGGCGAGCGGAGCGAACCGCCGCACAGAGCCGGCGGTTCTGCGGAAAGAAGATGCCATCAGCGGGCCTCGATCAACGCGGTTTTTTCTTGGCGAGCTTCTTCGCATCGGCGCGACGCTCGTCCGTCCGCGAGTCGCCTTTGCCCGATGGCCGTTTCGCCTTATTCACCTTCCCCGAACCCTGTTTGCCAGCGTCTTGTTTGCCAGCGTCTTGCTTGCCAGCGTCTTGCTTGTCAGCATCTTGCTTGCTGGAACTCGGCTTGCTGGAACTCGGCTTGCTGGAGTCGTGCTTCCCGGAGTCATGCTTGCCGGAAGAGGCTTTGCCGGAGTCATGTTTGGAGGAAGACGACTTGCGTTTGCCACCGTCTTCCTCTTTCGGTCGACTGCGGCTATCGGCGGGCCGGGGCCGTTCCCGAGAAGGAACCGATTTCACCGTGGGTGCATCCCGAGAACCACCTGATTTACCGCCCTCACGGCCGCCATCCTTGGATTTCGTCTCTCGGCCTTCTTTGCCGTGATCCTTGCCGCCGTGATCTTTGCCGCCGTGATCCTTCCCCCCGTGATCCTTGCCGCTGGCTTCTTTGCCGCTGGCTTCTTTGCCGCTCGAAACCTTTCCGGCACTTTCTTTACCACTCGATTCTTTGCTGCCCGATTCTTTCCGTTTGTCGCCTTCGAGAGCGGCATCTTTGCCCGCGTCTTCTTTAACCGAAGTCGTCTTGGCATCGTCGCGGACGCCGGCCTTCTCGAGCGACGCGCGAACGAGCGCTTCGCGGTCTTCAGGGGCCTGTCGGACCACGGCCAATTCGTCGTCGCGACGTTGGCGTTTGGGGAGGCGGTCTTTGGAGTCGGGATCGATTTCCGCGAGGATTTGCCGGAGTCGCGGCGAGAATGGCGGGCCAGCGGCAAAGTCGGCCCCAAGTTGAT
>JBJTOW010000069.1:0-12009 GCA_046074805.1 Planctomycetota bacterium
TTTTCGCTCGGTGGGCGGTTGCGTTGACTCGGCGGACGACCGAGGGGGAAAGCGGTGCCTTCGGCCCCGCACTCCGAAGACCGCAGCGTCGAGTTCACTTCTTTTCGCTCGGTGGGCGTTCGCGTTGATTCGGCGGACGACCGAGGGGAAAGCGGTGCCTTCGGCCCCGCACTCCAAAGACCGCAGCTTCCAGTTAGCTTCTTTTCGCTCCGTCGGCGTTCGCGTTGATTTGGCGGACGACCGAGGGGGAAAGCGGTGCCTTCGGCCCCGCACTCCAAAGACCGCAGCGTCGAGTTCGCTTCGTTTCGCGCTGACGACCAAACTAATCCGCTGGTCGCTGCTGGTCTGTGGGAACGCGGCACTTGGATTGGAGTAGCGCCGCGTAACACTGCTGGAATTGTCCGCGTGTCAGGACCTCGTCGCACCCCGCAGCGGCGGCTGCTTGCAGCGTTGCCACATCAACATGCGGACCAAAGGCCACGATCGTGGCCAGCGGAGCTTGCCCGCGGACGGATGCAACCATGGCCGCCCAGTCCAGTCGCGGCAACGTTGAGTCAACAATGACGAGCCGCGTTGTGGGCCCCGATTCGGCCAGCTGTTCGCTCAGCCTCGCTGGCGACATGCACACATTCAGCGGCACTCCGAGCATCGTGGCGGCCGAGGCCACTCGGCTGGAAAACATCAAATCCGCGGTCAGCATGATCGCCCGCATGTAACTTGCTCCCGTCACAAATCGTCCCGATCCACTCCGGCGAGCTCGCCGGCAAAGCGGTGCTAGCGACGCCGCTGAACGACAAAGCGAGCGAGGTCCGACAGGGTATCCCGAGCGACGCTCGGCGCCAGCCCGGATAGCCGACTGACGGCTCGCTGAGCGTGTTCGGTCGCCACCTGCAGCGTGTGCTCGAATGAGCCGTACTTGACCAGGAGCGCTCGCAACAAAGGCAGGGGATCGTCGATTTCGCCTCGCAGCGCGGCGAGCGCCACGGACCGATCGGTCCCCGTAGCTTGCTCGAGCAGATGAATCACCGGCAGCGTCGGACGTTGCTTTTGTAGATCCGTGCCTAGCGACTTTCCCATCGTGCCTTCGTCACCCTGGAAATCGAGTAGGTCGTCCGCGATTTGGAATGCTATGCCGAGATCTCGTCCGTAAAGCGCCAAGGCTTGCGTCATGTCGGGCGTCGCGGCGGCGTAAAACGCGCCTAATTCGCAGCTGACCGAGCAGAGTTCGGCCGTCTTCGCCTCGACTACCGCGAAGTACTCGGCGGGATCCAAATCGAACCGGCCCCGCAAGCCTTTTTGCCGCAATTCGCCTTCGCACACGATGTTGGTGGCATGGCCGATGAGGCGGCAGGCGTGCGTTGTCGGCAAAGTGCTAGCCAGATAGAACGCGTGGGTGAAAAGGAAGTCGCCCAGCAGCACGCTGGCTTCGTTGTCCCACCGGGCGTTGACGGTGGCGAGGTGGCGACGAACTCCCGCTTCGTCAATAACATCGTCGTGAACCAAGGTCGCCGTGTGGATCATCTCCACAACGGTGGCCAGCGTGAGATGCTCGTCGCGGACGCCGCCGCAAGCCTTGGCGGCCAGCATCAGGAGAGCGGGACGAAGTCGTTTGCCGCCCAGCAAGCAACCGTACCGAACCAGTTCATCCACGTACGGATGGTCGCTGCGAAGCTCTTCGCGGAGCCGCGTTTCAACGCGTTGCAGTTCGGCGCCGACCGTGGCGAACAAAGTTTCTCGAAGCGACTCGGAGGGCTCGGTCACCGCCGCCGTTGAGGACGGAACTCCGTTGCTGGCCGGGACTCCATGGGCGGACATCGATACGGCGGCCGAGGCCCCCGCATACTCGGCCGGGTAACTTGCCGGATATCCCGCCCCGAACTCGACTGGCGGGCGACGCATCGCCGAGTTCGCGGAGCGGGCACTGTCCGGGTTGGTCGCCAGGGAGGGATTCATTGCGTCGGTTCCTTATGTCGGCGAGGCGGCCGGATCGGTCGCGTCGCGAGTCCAGCGGCCGCTGCGACCGCCTGTCTTTTCGATGAGTTGAATTGAGTCGAGGCGTAGGCCGCGATCGACCGCCTTGCACATGTCGTACACCGTGAGGGCGGCGACGCTGACCGCCGTCAGCGCTTCCATTTCCACGCCGGTCTTGGCAGTCACAGCCGCACGGGCCTCGATTCGCAACGTTCGTTCGTCGGGAAAGTCAAAGGCGATGGTCACGCTGTCGAGCGGCAGTGGGTGGCAGAGCGGAATCAGGTCGGCGGTGCGTTTAGATCCCATGATTCCCGCCAGTCGAGCGACCTCGAGGACATCGCCTTTCGCGAAACCTCGGTCCCGCAATCTCTGGAGGGTTTCGGGCAGCATTCGCACGAAGCCCTCGGCGCGGGCGATTCGCAAAGTCGCCGCCTTTTCCCCGACATCCACCATACGGCTGGCGCCGTGCTCGTCAAAATGCGTTAAATCGTGCGTCATCCGATCCTCGGAATCTTGCCAACCCTAGCGGAAACGGCCTTTCAACCGCAGACTGTCATTCGATTCGCCCAACTGACCGCCGCGGAGCGCCTATTCGGGACGTTACCCGCTTTTCGCCTCGAAATGTAACCGTCAGACCGTTCTATCGGCCCGAAAGCGCGAGGCCGACGGTTCTCATTGCCCGAATGCAGTGGTCGGTTTAGAATTCGGCCCATCTCGGGCAACTTGGACAGGGCGTGGAGAGGTTGGACTGCGCCGGTCGAAGGGAGTCTGCGGATTGGCCGTCCCGTCGGCGGCCGTTTTTACCTTATTTCTTGCGGACGAATTCATGAGCGCGGATTGCGATTTCGGGCTGATCGGCTTGGCGGTGATGGGCGAGAATCTGGCGTTGAACGTGGAGAGCCGCGGCTATCGCGTGGCTGTGTTCAATCGCAGCGTGGACAAGGTTGAAGCCTTCATCCAGGGTCGAGCGGCGGGGAAGAAGTTCGTCGGCTGTCATAGCGTGGCCGACCTTGTGAAGTCGCTTAAACGGCCCCGCAAAGTGATGATGCTGGTCAAGGCGGGAGCGGCGGTCGACGAGCTGATCGGGCAGCTCACGCCGTTGCTTGAGCCGGGCGACATCATCATCGACGGCGGCAACGAGCATTACACGAATACCGAACGACGTACGAAAGCGCTGGAGGCGCAAGGTTTCCTTTACGTTGGCTCAGGTGTGTCGGGCGGCGAAGAGGGCGCGTTGAAGGGGCCCAGCATGATGCCGGGCGGCAGCTCGGCGGCATGGCCGTTCATCAAACCGATCTTTCAATCGATCGCCGCCAAAGTTGGGCCCAAGGGCGACATTCCATGCTGCGAATGGGTGGGCCCCCGCGGCGCCGGCCACTATGTGAAAATGGTGCACAACGGCATCGAATACGGCGACATGCAGTTGATCTGCGAAGCCTATCTGATGCTCAAGGAGGCGTTGGGCCTGACGAACGCCGAACTGTACGATGTGTTCGATGATTGGAATCGCGGCGAACTGCAAAGCTACCTGATCGAGATTTCCCGCGATATTTTCAGAGTCGCCGACGACCTCGATTCGGGCGAACTGGTCGACAAAGTGCTCGATGCGGCTGGCGCGAAGGGCACCGGCAAATGGATGAGCCAGCTGGCTTTGGACCTGGGTGTGCCGAGCACGCTGGTGACCGCCGCCGTGTACGCCCGTTGCCTCTCGGCTGTGAAGGACGCGCGGGTGCGGGCGAGTCACACGCTGCACGGTCCGCCACCGGCCGCGACCGGCGTGGGAGACCGCAAGGCGTTCATCGAAGCTGTTCGCCAAGCTCTGTACGCCTCGAAGATTTGCAGCTACGCCCAGGGATTCGTGCAGTTGCAGGCAGCGGCCAAAGAGCATGATTGGCCGCTAAATTACGGCGATTGCGCGATGCTGTGGCGCGGTGGATGCATCATTCGGGCCCAATTCCTGGATCGCATCAAAGAGGCGTTTGACGCCCAACCCAATTTGGAAAACCTATTGCTGTTCCCGTACTTCACGCAAGCGATCCACAACGCCCAGGAGTCTTGGCGACACGTGGTGGCGCTGGCCACTCAACGCGGCCTGCCGGTGCCCGCGTTCAGCACGGCTTTGGCGTATTACGACAGCTATCGCCGGGCCACGCTGCCGGCCAATTTGCTGCAAGCGCAGCGCGACTACTTCGGAGCCCACACGTACCAGCGGACCGACCGGCCCGGCGTCTTCCATACCGACTGGCTTGGCAAACGCAAACCACCCCGGGCTTAAGCTCGACTTCCGCAGGATTTCGCCATGTCGCACACGATCGTGATTTTCGGCGCGTCTGGCGATCTGACCAGCCGCAAATTGATCCCGGCGCTGTTCCAACTGTTCCTCAAGGGACGGCTGCCGAAAGAGACGCGGATCGTCGGCGTGTCGCGCACTTCGTTCAGCAGCGAGTCATGGCGGGAGGAATTGGAGAAGGCGACGGCGAAATTCGATAGCGGCGGCTTCGATGCCGACCGCTGGCGAGCGTTCGCTCCGTCGATCTTCTACCATCCGGTGGATGCGGAGAGTCCGGCCGATTTCGCGACGCTCCGTGGCTTCCTGGAACAGATTGAAGGAGGCGCCAGCGCGACTCGGCTGTATTACCTGTCGACGATGCCGAGTCTCTATCCTAAGATCGCTGGTCAATTGGGCGCGGCGGGGTTGGCGGACGAGAAGTCCGGGCCGCGGCGGATTGTCGTCGAAAAGCCGTTCGGCTACGACTTGGCCTCCGCTCGCACTCTCAATGACGATCTGCATCGCGTTTTTTCAGAGCGGCAGATCTTCCGCATCGACCATTATCTCGGCAAAGAGACAGTGCAAAACCTGCTCGTGCTGCGGTTCGCCAACAGCATTTTCGAGCCGATTTGGAATCGCAACTACATCGATCATGTGCAGATCACGGTCGCCGAAGAGGTGCCGGTGGGCCGCCGCGGCGGCTACTACGACAAAGCGGGCGTGCTCCGCGACATGTTTCAAAACCATCTGCTGCAACTGATGATGATCACAGCGATGGAGGCTCCGGCGCGGTACGAGGCCGACTTGGTCCGCGACGAAAAGGTGAAAGTGCTGCGTTCGATCCGGCCGCTTACCGGCGCTGACTTCGCCCAAGACACGGTCCGTGGCCAGTACTCGGGTTATCTAAACGAGGAGGGCGTGCCAGCTTCCAGCTCCACGGAAACGTTCGCCGCGCTCAAGCTGCATGTCGACAACTGGCGTTGGAACGGCGTGCCGTTTTATCTCCGCAGCGGCAAGGCGATGTCGTGCCGCACAACGCAGATTGTGATCCAATTCCGCGAACCGCCCCATATGCTGTTCGTCGAAGGACCGCGTCGCCACGTCGACGCGAATCGGCTTGTGATTCAGGTGCAGCCAGCGGAAGGCATCCAACTGCATTTCCAAACGAAAGTGCCCGACGCCGGCATGCGACTGCGGATGACCGACTTGGATTTCAAGTTCGCCAGCCAATACGCCGGTTCGCTTCCCGACGCCTACCAAAGACTGCTGCTGGACGCCGTGAATGGCGACGCGAGCCTCTTCGCCCGCAGTGATGAAGTCGAGATGGCTTGGGGCATCATCGATCCAATCATCGCCGCATGGCGGAGCCCGGCTGCTCCGCCTTTGGAATCGTACCCCGTCGCCGCCTGGGGCCCGGAGAGCGCGACTGCGTGGATGGGGCGGCAAGGCCGCGAGTGGTTCGATGTCTGTCCGGTGCTGCGGTAAACAGGGACTTCGCCGCGACACCCTTCGGTCATTTCGCCACCAGCACGTCGACTTTCTCAAGGCTCGGCAGGATCGCCACGCCATCGACGACGGGTAAATCCACGTCCAGTTGCAGCGACCGTACTTTGTCCGCCTTCATCGTGGCGGGCAACCGCACTCGCAGGTCGTTGAACTTTAGCAATCGTTCGCCTCGCGGACCCGTGCGGTCGGAAACATAGGCCCAATTGATGAGCGAAATCGAGGGGCCTCGATCGTTCGTCATCGCGATCGCCTCGACCAACGGCTCTGATGGTTCGGCGGGAATTACAATGTCCGCCCGTCGCGCCGCGTACACGATCATGCCGCGAAGCGCGTGCGATAAATCGGCGCGCATGTCAAAGTCCGCGCGACGAACCTGGGCCGAGTAGCTGATGCCGGCCCACCAACCGAGATGCAGAACGCGGCCCCGGCCCACCGAGCGTTCAACGGCGGCCAACTTGCCGTCAGCGAAAGTGGCGAGGCGTTTCAAACGCGCGTCGTCCACGAGCGTCTCGCGTGCCAAGCGAGCTCGGAGTTGTTCGGTCGGCGGAGTTTGAACGGACGGCGCGTGGGCGGATGGCGATTGGGTGGACGGCAGCGTCACGAGGGACAGTCGCGCGAATTCGGGAGGTGCGCGTTCGGTCAGCGGTTCGAGTCGGGTGGCGCGGTATTCGGGGCACGAGCCCCAGGTTTCGAGTTTATCGCGTTGCGGGCCGAACAGTTCGCGCGTGGCGGCGTTGGGTTGGTCGGCTTCATCGCGAGCGAGTCCTTCGGCGTCGGTCCACAGGGTGCCGCCGCCCCGCACCCACTCCACGACTTTCACGCTTGCGTCGCGCCGCAGGTTGGGGCCGACGATGTAGAGCGCCCGGATGTGGTTCGGCAAGCCTTCGGCAAGTTGTTGTTCGCTGAGGATAGCGACGGGGATGTGGGCGTGTCGGAGCGCCAGATAGACCCATTTCGCGTTTTCGAGGGCCGTGGCGCCTAGCGGGCCGACACGTTGCCAGATTTCCGAACTGCGGGGGAAAACAAACGCGACCTGCGGTTCCGCCAGCCAGCGGGCTCGCGCGAGCCAAGGTTCGGCCTTGGCCAAAAAGCGGCCGGCTTCGGCGACTTCTTCGATCAATTCGGGGGACTGCGAGAAACTGTCGCCCTTGGAGTAATCGGGACCATAGGTGTACCACTCGATGGCGCGCGTTCCCCGCGACACGACGCTGAGAAGCCGTTGCGAAGGGGCTCCACGATGCGGTTTGACCAAGCAGCCAATTGGCAGGTCTCCATGGCGTTTCGAAATGCCTCGCATGATGTCGCCAAGATACGATTCCCATTGCCACGACCGCGGATCGCGGTTCGATGTTTCGAACACGAGCGCCGTGTTGGCTCCCGTATCGTAAAACTCATGCCAGTCGAGGCTGCTGCCGTTCCAACTGGGTGTTGGACCTTGCATGGCGTAGAGCCGGATACCGGCCTTTTCGAGCCGCCGCGAGGCATCTGGGAACAGTTGGCCGGTCACATGGGTCATGAATCGGTAGCTGTAGTAGTAGCGAAGGCGATCAGGGGAGTTGTCAGGAGGCGCGGCGAGCGTCTGTTTCGGCGGCTTGCCGGCTCCAGCCGCCTCTGTCTTCCAGAGTGGATAGATGGCGATCGTTTCCGCGTCGGCGGCGCCAACGTCCGCGGGCGAAACGCCGAGCCGTTTCAGGTAGTCGCGGAATTCGTGGCGGCAACGTGGACAATCCTGCAGGTGCGACTTGGCGGCGACGCCGATCTCGTCCCACCACAAGGCCCATTTTTCTTCCGCCCCCGAAGCCTGATGTTGGACGATCGCCTTGTCGACCGCTTCCGCCATCGTCTGTTTTAGGCGTGGGTCGAACGGGCAACCATCGGGTTCTCCGCCGTTCGCCGTGCTCACCGCCGCCATGGGCGAACCAGAACCGGGTCCGCCCCAGTAGATCTTGCGGAAGCCGCCAGCGACTCCCGCCAACTCGGCCATGCGGATCGATTTCTCATCGACGAGCCCATTCACGCCTAGGAGCGAAAGCACTCGGCATTCTTCGGCGACGATCTCCGGGTTGTTGTGCCGAACGCCGAAACCGACCGCCTTTCCCAATCCACCGCCGGGCCCTTGCCCGAATCCGCCCAAATGCCCGATCAGTCGGAAGTGATCCAGTGGCGGTGGTGCGTCTGGGAACCGCCGCTCCAGCCGTTCGCGACGGGAACGAGCGTGGCCGGAAAGGCCCTGAAGCGCATCGGCGAATCCAGGTGATTGTGCCCCTCGTTGGTCGAGCAAACCGGCGGGAAAGGCGAAACCCACGGTCGCTCCGCGAGGGGCCGTTTCAACGAACCGACGGAACGGCTCGCCGCGCTGGGTGAATTCGAATTCCACCACCAGCGACTCAGGTGGTTCGAGTTGCTTGCGGCCTTGTGGCGGGTAAGAGACCGTCACGCTGGGAAACTCGAAGCCTTTCGCGCGGCCACATACCTGTTCCACGGGAATCGACGCCGACCACTGGCCGACACGAAAATCGCGGCTCGGCGGCGCCGCCAACTTGGAGTCGATATCCGGGGCGGTTTTCGCGTTGGAAGCGGGCGTGAAAACGCCGCGAGTCACTGTGCCGCCAAGCCCCTCGCCGCCTCGCCGCCAGTCGATCAAAAAGGCGTCGGCGGCCGGACTGATACGCGTGACGCGGACCCGCATCGAAAGTTCGGCGATCGCCGCCGCCGCCCGTTTGGCTCGATCCAACACGTCAACCTGTTCCTGCGCGCCGATGCGTGTTGAGCGAATCCCGAGCAACGCCAGTAGGCACAATAGAACGACTCGCGCAAGCCTTGCCGGCAGTGAAAAACTCATGGATCGAAAGATCTCCAGGAATGCGGTCCGTGGTTTGCGACCGTTTACGGATCACAGGGCAAATCGACGCCGCGAAAACGTGGAGTGTCGCCCTGGGCTATGGTACTTCCGGCCGTGTGTCGTACGGAGATGAACGAGATCGGAACGCTGGTAAGGGGCCGTCGCCGGTGGCGATCATCGATTGCGGTTAGTTGGGATCTGTGCCGATCGCTCCGGTCGAGGGTTTGGCGGCGGCGGTTGTGGCTTGTTCTGTTTCCGGGAGGGCGGGTTCGGGAACATCACCCAGTTTGAACGGGAGGTCGGTCGTGGTCTCGCGTCCTTTTCCAAAGAAGACGCGTATCCGAACTCGCCAGCGGATCTTTAAAATCACGCCGCTGTAACTGAGCGGGCTGTTGGGCAGCACGGTTTCGATTTGAGACGCGCGGCGCAGATCGCCGTCGGGCGGGTCCGTGGCCACTCGCCGCTGAAACGCGTGCACCGCCAAATCCTCTTCGCCTTTGCCCTCGGTTAGCCACATCACGGAAGCTTCCACGGCTTGCAGGTCGCTATCGTCTGCGGCCTCGATTTGGTAGCGGCAGGCGAGGGTCTCTCCGGGCCAGTAGAGTGTGCGCGGTTCGACGAACGAGACGCGGATGGTCGGTGTCATGAAACGACCGCTCGGGGACGCGCGGGGCTGGTGTTGGAAGACGCTGTCTCCAACGACGCGCCGGATGGATAAACGATGATGGGAAAAGACCGTTCGAACGGTTTTCCGACCTCGGGGCAAGCGACGACTCGAAGGGACCACAGCACGCGATTGTGCGGGGACTGAAACGAGTGCATCGCGGTCACGGGAATCGAGCAGTTGGTCCTGAGCTCGAACGGTTGTCCAGGTTCCAACGCCACCTTGGGTTCTTCCCGCAGTGGCACATCGACGACCCGATGCCGTTCGACGCGAATATCGGTCCCTTGTTGGTACGTCGCCTCCTCTTCGCAAACCAACCGCAAGGCGAATCGACGCAGTTGAATGTGGCCACTCTGCGAAAGATACACCTCGCACGATTGGCCGGGTTGAAGGCGATGGCGCGCGATTTCCACGATGGTTGGTCCCAAGAGCGTCAACGAGGACATCTGGCGAAAGAGGAACCAGATCGACCAAACGGCGACGCCCAAAAACGGCACCAAAATGCTCGATAGCACGCCATCGATTTTGCCCGCGATCGCCTTGTTGACCGCGATCGCCAACAACGCGATGGAGATTCCGGACCAGAGCAGGCAAAAGGCGGCGGCGGCGGCCAGACGCCATCCAGGAGACTCGTGCGTGGGCAGCCGATACGACAACTTGATGCCCGGGCTGTTCACTAAATCATGGTCGCTGGGTAGGAACGGGTAGTCGCGCGGTTGGACGATCGCCTCGGAAATCAAGTCGAGGTTGACCGCCTGGATTGCCAACGCCGAGCGTCGTTCGCGGGATGTGCCGACTCGTAACGCGGCAAAGACAAAGCCGCCGCCGCCTAGGATCAAGAACGAACTGGAGACAAGCACGAGGAGCCAGAAGCCGAAGCCGTAGCCGAGTCGCATCATGGCGGATGTCGACCCCGAGATCTGCGCGGCGAATAACGCGCCGAGCGCGATGGCGCCCAGCAGGAATAACAGGCCGAAGAACAACGCCTCGCCCAGGGTCCCAAGCAGCCGGGAACCGGTACGCCGCGACCCGCGTTTCTTGGGCCACCACCGATATCGTCGACGAAACTTGGACCGGACCATTCGTCATTCTCGGGAGCCGTGCGGCGCAACTTGACGCTCGGGCCGCATTCTACTCCAATCGGGCCCGAAAACCACGCCGCCGCACAACGCGATTCCCAACCTCTTTCCGCAGCCGTTAATCCGTCATGAACACCAAACGCTACTCCCCAACCGCCGCGTCTACCGCCATCCAATCCCCGGGGCGAGCATCGCGGATGGTAAAACGGATTAAGCTCGTCGCGGTGCTACTGGCCGCCGTGGTCTCGTTGGAATTCATCACCGGCCGCCAATTCGCGCAAGCTGGCGATTGGCCGCAAATCCTTGGACCGAATCGCGATGGCGCGGCGGTCGGCGAGAAACTGCCAAACGCACTGCCCGCAGGTGGACTGACCGCCGCTTGGCGGGCGGCGATCGGTGAAGGCTACGCTGGCCCGGCTATCGCAGGCGATCGAGTCGTCGTTTTCCACCGGCAAAACACGCGTGAAAACGTCTCCGCTTTTCGGCTCAAGACGGGCGAAAAACTGTGGGATGCCGGCTTTGGCACGTCCTATCGTGGCGGTATCGATCCCGATCAGGGACCGCGGTGCGTGCCGGTGATCGCGGGCGATGCGGTAATCGCCTACGGTCCCTCCGGCTCGCTTCACTGTGTCGGGCTCGCGGACGGCCGCGTGCGTTGGTCCCGCCCGGTGCTTGAGGAACTCAATGGGGATGAAGGGTATTTCGGAGCGGGCAGCACGCCGCTGGTGGTCGACGGGCTGGTGCTCGTGAATGTTGGTGGTCGGAACAACGCGGGAGTCGCCGCCTTTTCCCTGGCCACCGGCAAGACCGTTTGGACCGCGGGCCAGGAGGACGCCAGTTACTCCGCCGCCACGCTGACGCAACGCGACGGCCGCCCCGTCGCCTTGTTCATCACCCGTTACTCATGTTTGGCTCTCGAACCAGCTACCGGTAAAACACTGTTTCGATTTCCGTTCGGCAAACGTGGTCCCACAGTGAACGCCGCCACGCCGCTGGCTTTCGATGGCCGGCTGTTTCTCACGGCCAGCTATGGGATTGGGGCCGTGATGAAACGCTGGGATGCGACCGCTCCCCTCGACTCGCCCACCGACGTTTGGGCGAACGACGATAGCTTGTCCAGCCAGTACAGCACGCCCGTCCACTACCAAGGCTATCTCTTCGGCACGCATGGCCGCGAGGATGTGGGACGAGCCGCCTTGCGCTGCGTCTCCGCCAAGAACGGCGCCGTCGCCTGGGAAGTCGAGGATTTCGGAGTCGCGAACGTCATTCGAGCGGACGACAAGCTGCTGATCGTCGGCATCGACGGCGTCGTTACGCTCGCCAAAGCCTCGCCCCTTCGCTTCGAAAAACTTGGAACCGCTCGCCTGCCAGCCGACGAACGCGCGATCACCCGGGCGCTGCCGGCTTTGGCCAGTGGTCGACTGGTTGTCCGCACCAATGTCCGGGGTGGTGACGGCGGCGAACTGGTATGCGTCCCGGTCGCTCCATGATGTCTCGTCGAGCGTTACGGGCGCCGACGTTGAATCGGCCGCCCAGTCACGTAGGCAGTTACGCGGGCAGTCACGTAGGCAGTCACGCAGGCAGTCACGCAGGCAGGGGGCGGGCATGTTGCGCCCAATCGATCCAGTCGGCGACTTCATCCAAGTCGGGCCGTGAACCGCCCCGCAGGATCTCTTCC
>JBJTOW010000070.1:0-10723 GCA_046074805.1 Planctomycetota bacterium
GAGAAGGGAACCTCCGAGACTGAAACCGGCGAGAGCCGTCTGACCGGCGACGTTGTCAGTGATGTCGAAGGCGCGGCCGACAACTTCTCGGAAACAACCGCTCCCACGGCGGTCTCCACCGCCACTTCCTCCACGGACGCGGGTAGCTCGGACGCAGCCAATTCAGCGGACGGCTCGTCACCCAACGCGGCTGCCGTCCTGGAAGCTGGCGATGCTCTGTCGACTATCCCTGCGCCGTCGGACTCCGCTGATTCCACCGACACGTTGAATGGCGAGTCGCTGAGTGGTTCGAGTGGCAGCGCTCATGGCGAGACGAAGAGCGAGACGAAGAGCGAGACGGCCGTCGTTTCGGACGAGGCTGAACTGGAATCCGACAGCGGGGACGAAGAGGTCGACGGCGTCGACGACGAAGAGGACGCGGAACTCGGCTTGTCCGACGATGCCGACGATAGCGACGAGCTTTCCGATGAGCTAACTGACGAGTCCGAGGCGGGGGAGCTCGCGGGTTCGGACAGCGGAGAAGCGGCGGACGGAGATGCGGGGGACGGAGAAGCGGCGGACGCAGGCGCCGCGGAAGGCGATTCCGCCGCGAAGGCGGTGACGAAGACCGTGACGCCGAAAGGCATGCGGGCGACCGCCATCCCGATGCTCAAATTGACCGCGCGGCAGCAGGCGCGGGCCGCCGCTCGCGACGCGAAAAAGAAGAAGCGTCAAAAACTGCTCGAAAGCCTCTACAAAGACTATTACAACTTCAAAGAGTCGCTCGCCAAGCTGCCGCCGCATCGCTTGCTGGCGATCAATCGCGGCGAACGCTCGCAAGTGTTGCGGGTGCGGATCGAAGCCGACCACGCGGCCATTGAGCGGGAAGCGTTGGAACTGCTGGTCCAGCCCGAGCATCCCCACGCCTCGTTTTTGAAGGACTGCGTCACCGACGCGTTGTCGCGGCTGGTTGTGCCCAGCTTGGAACGGGAAGTCCGCCGCGAAATGACGGACAAAGCCGAACGCCACGCGGTCGACGTGTTCATTCGCAACCTGCGGACGCTGCTGTTGCAGCCGCCCGTGCATGGCCGCCGCGTTTTGGCGATCGACCCGGGGTTCCGCAGCGGTTGCAAGCTGGCAATCCTCGACGAATTCGGCAATCTGCTCGACCACGGCACGATCCACATCATTGGCCCCGAGCAACATCGGCAACTGTGCCGCTCGCGGTTGGTCGAGTTGATTCGCAAGTATCAGATTTCCGTGCTGGCGATCGGCAACGGCACCGCCTGCCGAGAAACGGAACAGATGGTCGCCGATGTGCTGGGCACGGAACTGCGGGCCGACGGCGTTGAATACGTGATCGTGAACGAAGCGGGCGCGAGCGTTTATTCGACCAGCCCGATCGGCCGCGAGGAGTTGCCCAAGCATGACGCGACGGTCCGCAGCGCCGCGTCGATTGGCCGCCGGCTGCTCGACCCGCTGTCCGAATTGGTCAAGATCAATCCCGCCAACATCGGCGTCGGTCTGTACCAACACGACCTCAAAGCCAAGCACCTCCGCGATTCGCTCGACGCAGTCGTGGAATCGTGCGTGAACTACGTTGGCGTGGATGTGAACACAGCCAGTCCCGCGTTGCTGCGGTACGTCTCCGGTTTGAACCAATTGACCGCTCGAAGGCTCTACGAATACCGGTTGAAGCACGGACCGTTCCACAATCGCGAACAACTGAAGCAAGTCCCGGGTTTTGGCGACGCGACTTACATCCAGTCGGCTGGCTTCTTAAAAATCTACGGCGGCGACTCGGCTCTCGATGCCACCTGGGTCCATCCCGAAAGCTATGAGGCCGCTCGACGGTTGCTCGCACGGATCGACAGCAACGAAGCGGATTTGGCGCTGGAAGTCACGCCGGCCCGCAAAGCTCCGACCGCCGAAGCCGCAATCGCCGAAGTGGCTGCCACCGCTCCGTCTGTCTTCGGCGGCGGTGTGGCTCCGGAAAGCGACGCCGCTCCGGCGACCGACGTGGCAGCCGTCGACGATACGGCTTCAGCTTCCTCGGACGCGACTTCCTCCGACGCAACCAACGCGAGTGACGCGCCGAGTGCCAGCGATGCGCCGAGTGCCAGCGATGTGTCTGTCCTATCGGACGCAGAGGAACCCTCGGTGGGAACCGCCGTGGAAACATCGGTCGCGGACGCGTCTTCGACGGAAGCCGTGACCGAAGCTGTAGCCGATGCCGCTTCGGACGCGGTCGAGCCACCGCCGGGGCCGCCGCGAGTGCCGTTGGCTCAGCGGCTGGCGGGTATCGATCCGGCGGCTTTGTCGAGCGAGTTGTCGATTGGAGCGTTGACGTTGCGGGATATGCTGGCGGCGCTATCGCGTCCGCGACGCGACCCGCGTGAAGACTTGCCGCCGCCGGTGTTCCGTCGCGGCATTGTGCGGCTGGAAGACTTGGCGCCGGGGATGGAACTGAGCGGCACGGTGCTCAACGTCGTCGACTTCGGCGTATTCGTCGACATTGGTTTGTCGGACAGCGCGTTGGTTCATATCAGCCGGTTGGCTGACCGTTTCATCAAGGATCCGCACGAGGTGGTGGGGATCGGCGACGTGATGAAAGTGTGGGTCGTGGAGGTGGACAAGGCGCGACGGCGAGTATCGTTAACGGCGATCGCCCCGGGGTCGGAGCGGCCCCGTGAGTCGCGGCCGCCTCGTGGCGCAGGCTTCCAAGGCGGTGCGGGTGAAGGACGTGGCGAGGGCCGCGGTGGTCGCCGAGGCGGACCGCCAGGCGCTCAAGGGCCAGGCGCTCAAGGACCGGGACAAAGTGGCGGTCAGGGCGGCGGTCAGGGCGGATCGTACGCACCGGGGCCAGGCGGCGCTTTTGGACGCGATCAACGCGGATCGGGCGGCGGTCGCTTCGGCGGTGGGCCGCGTGGCGGTGATCGAGGCGGGCCAGGTCGCGGCGGGCCGGGTCGAGGCGGAGATCGTGGTCCGGGAGGGTTCAGTGGCCAACGTGGGCCCGGCGGCAATCCGAGCGGCACGGCGGCCGGTCCAGCGGCGAGCGGCCCAGCGGCTTCTGGTGGTGGCCGCGGTGGATTTGGCGGTCAGGGTGGCCAGTCTTCGGGGCCGCCGGGTGGCTCGCAAGGTCGCGGTTTTGGCGGCGGCCGTCCGGGTGGCGGCTTCCAAGGCGAAGGTCGCGGAGGTGGCCGTGGAGGCTCTTCGCGTGGCGGAAATCCGAATCGATCTCCGGTCCAGCACGAGGTGAAATCGAAGAAGGCCACGCCCGATCGCCCAATCACCAAGGGAATGATCGAAGGGGTCGAGCCAATGCGAACGTTTGGCGACCTGCTCCAATTCTACCAAAAGAAGAAGGAAGACGACGGCGACGCCAGCGACCCGAAATCGAAGCGATAACATAGCGACGGACTGAAAAGTCCGTCGCCCGGATAATAATGATAAATCGCTGACAACGCTCTTCGCGATTTATTTAGGGTCCCAGGCCGATTTCTGATAACGGTAAGCCGGTTTGAACGCCCTATCTCGGAACGGCTCTTGATATAAGGCGGTCGCCGACGACGAGAACGGCGGCACCAGCCACATCCATTTGCCATAAGGCTCGCGGCCCGCCGTTTGTTCGTTCCGGCAGAACTCGAGGAATTCGTGGCTCACCGTGTGGTGGTCGGCGATTTTCACGCCGGCGCGGTCGTACGAATGCAGCACCGCCTCGTGCAACATCAGCATCGCTTTGTCCCGCCACAGCGTTCGCTCGTTGGAAATGTCCAGCCCCATTCTTTCCGCCAGTTCCGGCAGCAAGTTGTAGCGATTGCTGTCCGTGAAATTACGGGCGGCGATTTCCGTTTCCAAATACCATCCATTGAACGGTATGAACCGATACATCACTCCGCCCGCGTCCAACGCCATGTCGGCCACGGCTGGGATGGCGTACCATTTCAAACCGCGTCGCGCGAGCCACGGGTGATGGGGATGCGCTAACGGAACTTCCCGGCGGCAGTCTTCGGGTAGTTCGTAAAGCTTCGGACCATGTTGCGGGGTTTCGATCACTAGCGGCAGCAAATCGAAGTCGGTGCCCGCCGGCTGCCATCCGAGCGTCATGATCCGCTCAGTGATTCCGTTTTGGGCTGGGTCGCCGATTTGCCGTCCGGAACGGAGCCGCATGCCCGCGTATCGTAAGAGTTGCGGGTTCCAAATCCGCGGTCCAGGACAATCGCGAGTGCCCGGGTTGAATACGGTGATCGCAGGACGCAGATCGCCGCCATTCCAGGCGAATCGCAAGTGCTCGAAGAGCGCTTCCGCCATGGCGTCGGGATCTTCCAACTGGCGACAGTCGCGGAGGTGAAGTCCTTTCCAGTAGAGCCGTCCCACACAGCGCTCGGCGTTGCGCCACGCGATTCGAGCCGCGAATCCAAGTTCCTCGGGCGTTTTGGTCCAGGCGCCGGTCCGCGCAAGCTCTTCTTGAGCCTGTTCGATTCTCGGCCGCGGATCGCCGCCCGCAGGCCGCTCGGCGTAGAACTCGCGGACAAACTGCGCCGCCTGTTCAGCGAGAGGCAAATCGGTTTTCACGGGAATCGGCGGACCGGCAGGCTGGGCGGGCTGGAACGGCTTTTTGCGCCAGGCGCCTGGGGCGAGCCTCGCTCCTTCACCGCGTTGCGGGTGGTCGAAGCTGTCAGCCGCGACGGTCACGGTAGGGACCGCGCGGAGCGTGTCCAGGAACGCTCGGTTGAACGCGCCGGGACCGCAAACGATCGCTTCGCAGGGACCAAGGGCGGCCAACCGCTGAGCGACAACAGCCGGTTCGAGCCGGCCGCGTTGGCCCGTGCAGTGCTCGTCCAGCGTTACTCGGCCGGCCGCAGCCAGCTGCCGCAGTTCTTCCAAGTACGCGGCGCCTTCGGCGTCGCGATAGCTGTAAACAATTCGCACCTCCCGCAGGTCCGACAAGACGCGAGCGGCGGCGACAGCGGGCGTGACGCCGATGCCCGCGACGATGTACACCAGCGGCCTTGGATCGTTTGGCGCCGGACAGACATCGCCCTGCGGAGGCATCACCCGCATCAAAGTGCCATTGGGGGCGAGGTGCAGCCAATTCGAGAAGAATCCGTTCTGTTCGAGCTTCACCCCGAGCTCGTAACGACGCGGCTCGGCCGCCGTCAACGTGTAGGGCCGTCCGACCCAACGGCCGTCGATGAGCGCCTCGACCCGCACGTATTGGCCCACTTTCGCCGGTGGCAGATCGACGGCATCGATCGGTTCCAGCAACGCGCGAATCGCTCCGACCGCCAGCGGTTCGACGTTTAGCCGACAAGGCGTGACTTCCAACTCGCCGAGAAACACCGGCAGCCGCGCCCGGCAACCGCCGCACACGCCACCAGCTCCGGTGAGCCGCGTGAGGTCTTCGACGGTCGTCGCGCGTTTGGCGGCGATCCGCAACGCGGCGGCCGTCGCGTTCGTGCAAGCACAGACGATTTCCGAACCGGCTGGAGTGCGTTCGGCGGCGCTTTCCACGAGCAGATAGCCGGTCGACTGAAACGCCTGGCGTTGCAGGTCATCGAGCGAACCGCCGCGCAGTAGCACGCCCATCGCCTCTGGCAGTTGCTGCCACGCGCCCCTCGCCGTTAGACCGATCAGTTTTCCATCGGGGCCCAGCGTCAAGGTGCGATTGTTCCCCGGACCACAAATCGTGGTCGAGTTTGTCGAGGCAATCGCTTGCCGCGCGGCTTCCAGCCGAGGGCCGTGGGGAAAGTATCGCACCCGAAGCCGTAAGCCGGACGGCTGGCTGTAGTCGCTGACGATGCAGGGCTGGTCGTCGACGTGCGCCAGGTAGCGGTAGACGGTGCCGAGCTGCGGTAGGTCATGGGCGGAAGCGAGGGCCGTCAGGATCGTGCCCAGAGCGCCGCCTTCTTTGCTGCACGATTCGAGCACCGACACGTCGATCGCCATCACCTCAACGGGCGTGGCTGCGATCGCGTCGTCGCGTCGCGGGACGCCAGCCAGCACCTCGGATTCACCGAATAGCAGCCCGGACCGAAGCGTTTCGTGCGGCACTGGACAGCCGGCATGGAACAGCGATACTTCGCCGGACAGTAAGAAAAAAGCTTTGTCGGCCGGTTCGCCCGTGCGGTACAACGCTGTTCCCGTCGACACTTGCCGCACGGAGCTCGCGGGCGACACATCGCGATTGGCCAGCTCAGCCAACTCAACCGCCAGCGTTTGCAGCTTGTTGCGAGCGTATTGCAAAGCCCGATCGGCCATCCGATCGCGGGCTGAGGCGTCGGTTTTTAAGAGCTCGCGGAAACGCTCGCCCGCTAATACCGCGACGGCCGCCGGTCCGAGCGCCAAAACCGACGCGTTGCGGAACTGGCGATTTTCCAGCAACGCTTGCTCGCCCAACAGCGCGCCAGGCTTGTCGATCGTCGCGATCAGCCGCAACCGCTGCTCGGCGTCTTGCGTGTACACGCCGCAGCGGCCGGCGGTAAGCACGTATAACTCGGAGGCCGCTTCCCCCTCCGCCATGAGGATTTCCCCAGGTTCCAAGCGGCGCCAAGCGAAGGCGCTGGCTGCCTCATCGAGCACGCTGACCGGCGTTTCCGAAAACAGTTCCGCGAAACTCTGCCGCGCAACAGCCAGCCACTCCGCCCGATCGTCGGTCGACACGGTTTTCTCGGAACCGCTGGACGAGCCGCTAGGATGAGGGGTCGCGAAAGGGCAATTCATCGATGGTTTTCCTCGACCGTATCTCAACCGTGTTCTGGATGGCCTTGTCCGAACAGCGAAGCGGACGCCAGCGTTCGGCGTGGGAACGGCCATGAGACGCTGGTCGAACTGTTCCCGACGGGACGCATAGAGTAGCTTATAGGACGGCCGGACGGCGTCCGCGCCGTTGGTAATGTTTTTCGCTTCGTGCCCAGACAAGGTGTTTACGATGCAGAGTTGGCTTGTTCGCCGTTTCCCTGTCGTCGCCGCGCTCGCACTCGGCGTGCTTCTCTGCGGGACTGCTCGCGGGCAACGGAATTTGAAGGATATTCCATCGACCGACCCCGAAGTGGAACGCCGCACGTTCGTCGTGGCGGACGGCTTCGAGGTCAATCTATGGGCCGCCGATCCGATGATGGCGAAGCCGATCCAGATGAACTTCGACGCTCGGGGACGGCTGTGGATCGCGTCGAGCGAAGTGTATCCGCAGATCAAGCCGGGCCAGCCCGCCACCGACAAAATCCTGGTGCTGGAAGACACCAATCACGACGGCCAGGCCGACAAGACGACCGTCTTTGCGGATGGCTTGTTGATTCCCACCGGCATCGCGCCGGGGGATGGCGGCGCCTATGTCGCCAACAGCACCGACCTCGTTCATCTTCGCGACACCGATGGCGATGGCAAAGCCGATGAATCGCGGATCGTGTTGTCGGGGTTCGGCACCGAAGACACCCACCACCTTTTGCACACGCTGCGGTGGGGACACGATGGCTGCCTCTACATGAACCAATCGATCTACATCCATAGCCACGTCGAGACGCCGTATGGAGTGAAGCGACTCAACGGCGGCGGTATCTGGCGGTTCCGACCGGAAAACCAGCAGCTCGATGTGCTCTGCTACGGTTTCGTAAATCCCTGGGGCCATCACTTCGACCGCTGGGGACGCAACTTCGCGACCGACGGCGCGTACGGTGAAGGGATCAACTATGTCTTCCCAGGAGCCGTTTACGTCACGGCGCCCGGAGCCAAACGGCTCGTCAGCGGCCTGAATCCGGGCAGTCCGAAGCATTGCGGGCTGGAAATCGCCAGCGGACGGCATTTGCCTCCCGAATGGCAAGGCGCGATGCTGACCAACGACTTCCGCGCCCACCGCGTCTGCCGCTTTACGGTCACCGAAGATAATTCCGGCTTTGCATCGCGGCAGGAAGTGGAAGTCATCAAATCTAACCACGTGGCGTTTCGGCCGATCGACGTGAAGATGGGACCGGACGGCGCGATCTACATCGCCGACTGGTACAACCCGATCATCCAACACGGCGAAGTCGACTTCCGCGATCCTCGTCGCGACCACGTCAATGGCCGGATCTGGCGGGTCACCGCGAAAGGTCGGCCCACACTGCGATTGCCGGACTTGGTCAACGCCCCGACGCCGGCGCTGCTCGACCAACTCAAAGCGCCCGAGGAATGGGTGCGGCTGCACGCCAAGCTGACGCTGAAATCGCGGGGAGCGTCTGTGCTTCCCGACCTCGCCGCGTGGCTCGCCGCCCTCGACCCCAAAGATTCGGAACGCGACAACCACCGTCTCGAAGCGCTGTGGGTCCACCAGAATCTCGACAACGTGAACGAATCGCTGCTCCGCGATTTGCTCGCGTCAGCGGATCATCGCGTGCGCTCGGCCGCGTTGCGGGTCGCGACGCTTTGGCTTCCACGACTCTCCACGCCGATGGCCTACCTGCGGGCAGGCGTGTCGGATGAGCATGCGGCAGTGCGGATCGAAGCGGTTCGCGGATTGACGCAGATGCCCTCCGCCGAGTCGGCTTTGGTGGCGGCCCAGGCGCTCGACAAGCCGCTCAATCGGTTCCTCGACTTCGCGTTATGGCGCACGTTCCGCGACCTTGAAACGGCGTGGCTGCCCGAAGTGCGAGCCGGCAAGTTCAGTTTTGGCGGCCGCGCTGACCATCTGGCGTTCGCCCTTCAAGCGGTGGAAGCCCCTGGGGTTGTCCAACCGCTGCTCGACCTGTTCCGGCGGAATCAAGTCGCGCCCGAGCAGAGCGAGCGGGTTCTGGGACTGATCGCGTCGCTCGGCGGTCCCAAGGAACTCGCCGCCGCACTCGACCTTGCTCTCGATTCGCGTTCGACACTCGCGCCGTCCATCAAAGCGTCGCTTTTGACGACCTTGGCCGAAACGGCGACCAGCCGCCGTGTCACACCCGAAGGCGACCTCGGCCGCATCGCGCCATTGCTCGCGTCGGAAGACGAAGCAGTGCGAGTGGCCGCTGCCCGCGTCGCCGGCGCCTGGAAGCTGGCGAGCATCCGTCCGCAGTTGATCGCGTGGGCCCGCGCTGCCGACAAGCCAACCGACCCGAATGTGGGGGCGCCCGAGGGAGCCGTCACTGAAGGCGCATGGCGGGCAGCGCTCGAAGCGCTCGCGCTGCTGGGCGGCGCCGAGAACACAGCCGCACTGGCGGAGCTCGCCAAGCCGCCGTTCTCGTTTGACCGTCGTCATGCGGCGGTGGTCGCCTTAGCCCGGCTCGACGCGCGGCTCGCCGCCGAACGCGCGGCGGAACTGCTCGCCGGTTGGCCCCCCAACGCGGACCCGCTCGGACTGATCGCCTCGCTAACTGGCCAACGCGGCGGGGCCGACGCTTTGGCCGTGGCGCTCGCCGGCCGCAAGCTCACCGCCGACGCCGCGAAGCTCACCCTGCGGGCCGTGCAAAGTTCACCGTCCCCCAGCGAGTCGCTCGCCAGCGCCGTCCGCGACGCGGGTGGCCTACAAGCAGCCGGTTGGAAGAGTTCGCCCGAGCTGCTCGGACAACTGGTCGCGGAGGCGGCGGCCAGCGGCGATCCACGTCGCGGCGAGGTGCTCTTCCGTCGCAAAGACTTGCAATGCCTCAAGTGCCACGCCGTCGGCGGCGCTGGCGGCCGCGTCGGGCCGGATCTGTCGAGCATTGGCGCCAGCGCTCAGCCCGACTACCTGGTCGACTCATTGCTCGACCCGAACGCCAAAGTCAAAGAAGCGTACAACTCGGTGCTGGTCGAAACCGACGAAGGCAAAGTGCTCACTGGCCTCGTCGTTCGCGAAACTAAAACCGAACTGGTGCTCCGCGACGCCGAGGATCGCCAGATCACGATTCCGGTCGCGTCGATCGAAAGCAAACGCGACGGCCGGTCGCTGATGCCCAACGGCACCGTTGACGCGCTGACCCGCGCCGAGTTGGTCGACCTGGTTCGATTCCTTTCAGAAATGGGCAAAGTCGGCGACTTCGCGATCGGCCGCGCCCGAGTCGCCCGCCGCTGGCAGACCCTCGCCTGGACGAAAGAAGCCCATACGGCGCTCAATCGCACCAGCTACGACACGGCGGCCAGCGACAATCCCGCGCTGACATGGGAGGCCGCCTACAGCCGCGTTGGCGGCGACTTGCCGTTCGCCGACCTGCCGACTTTCCAAATCCATGGCAACACGCCGCCAGCGACATTCGTCCGCACGCAGTTGGAAGCGACCGCCGGTGGCCGCGTGGAGGTTCGAATCAACGACACGGCCGGACTCTCGCTATGGTTGGATGGGAAGCCGACGCCGGTCGCCAATCCACTCAAGTTGGACCTCGAGCCCGGACCGCATACCGTGACGGTCGCGATCGACCACAGCCAGCGGAAGTCGCCGCTGCGTTTGGAACTGGCGGACGCTCCCGCCGAAAACCCATCATCGAGTGGAAAGGCGGAGTGGATCGGAGGGAAATGATAAACGCCTACTGGAGGCAGTAGGTCAGCGGCGCGTTGCGCAGGTGGACGCCAATCACAACGAGCGGAGCGGCGCAAGCCGCCCGGTGAGGCACCGAGACGCGTGGCGCCGCGATCATCGACAAGCAACGCTGCAAATCGGCGGAAGCGACCCCAACCGCCCAAGACCGGGCAGCAAGACCTTCGTGATATTTGGTGTATCTCTGTCTATGTGTGCGTATTGCATTTAGTGTACAAGTTGTCTATCAAGTTGTACATGTGTACATAATATATATATATACATATATATATATATTAGTTGTCC